>JANQPS010001308.1 GCA_028285365.1 Thermoanaerobaculia bacterium
ATCTTCGACTGGATCAGCAGGTAATCCGCCGGGTAGGACTGCTCGAACGTGGCCGCTTCGCTTTCGGCCTCCGCGAGCAGGTCCGCTACCGGCAGTCCATGTTCCAGGTTCCAGGCAGCGTGCTCTTCCAGGAGGTGAGCGAGGTTGACTCGATAGGCGAGGCGATCCGGTGCCCTCGCCAGCCCTTGTCGGTAGGCCTCGGCCGCAGCCGAGAAACTCTGGGTCGGATCGTCACCCTGAGCACTCTGCATCTCGGCAAGGCTCCACTGCGCATACCCGGAGCGACTGAGCGCTACCAGACTCTCAGGAGCCTGCTCGGTGGCGACCTCACAGGCCAGTATCGCCTGCTCGAGCTGACCTTCGTCGTCGCCTTGCGTCACGAAGAGGTGGTAACCCAGCTCGGTGAGTACATTGCAGCGGCCGGACGCCACACGACTGGCGATGGCCGCCTCACCTGAGTGAGAGGTGCGGTAGACCTGTGCGGCTTCCCGCCAGACAGGCATGGGGTCCTGGCCCTCGAAACTCAGCCACTGACCGAGTCTGGTGAGTGAAGACCCCAGGTCGAGACGCAAGAGGTCATCACCCGGGGCAGCCGCGAGCGCTCGCCTGAAGGTGTCGATCCCCTGCCGAGCGTCCGCCAGATGCGGGATGTTGCGGTCGTAGTTGTGCTGCGCTCGTAGCCAGTGAAACCTCGCGAGGTGGCGTAGTGGCTGCGGGGCGTTGGGAGCCACCGCCAGTGATCGACTGACGATCTCTTCGAGCTCGGTCATGGCGGCACCGGGGTCCAACCCGCGCTGCACCAGATCGGAGGCTCGCTGAGTCGCGAGAAACGCACTCGCTTCTAGCACCTCGATCGCGCCGGGAGTCACCGCCTCAGCGAGGTCACAGTTGGCTCGCGCTCGCTCGTACTTGACGTCGATGGACCGACCACTTTCGCGCGCTACGACGACACCGAGAGTTCCCGCCGAGCACAGTGAGCGTCTGGTGTCGGGATCGCTGGGCGCCTTCTCCGCCGCAGCTGCCAGAGCGGTCTCTGCCCGCTCCAGCGCCGGCTCGGCGACCGACCACTGACTCGCGAGTCTGGCGATCGATGCGATTCGAAGATCGGCTTCTGCGCTGAGCAGGTCCCCCTCGTAGAACCAGGGCCGCAGACGAGCCGCCTCTCGACCTCGCTCGCGGGCGGTTTCGAAGTCTCCCTCGTATAGAGCAAGTTGGCCATCGAGAAGGAGTCGCTCGTGCTCGTCGTGCGTCGTCGTCGCGCGGCGGGCCGCTTCGAGGTAGGTCATCGCCTCCGCTCCCAGAGAGGAGTTGACCTCCGTGCGGCGCTCCGCTCGCAGCTCCGGATCCGCGATGCGGTCGAGCTCGGCAAGAGTTCTCGACAGCCGCTCACCCTGGAGACGGCCCAGACTCAACGCGACGTCTGCCGTCTGGTAACCGGACTGCCAGGCCGCCTCGAGTCGAGTTCTTGCCTCCTCCAGTCGACCCAACCTGAGCAGACCACGACCGAGCGCCAGATCTCCCGGACCACGCCCCAGAGAACCCGCGTTCTCCACGTCGCGCTGAAGCTCCTCCAACTGACGATTGGCCTCGTCGATGGCGAGCAGAACGTTGTGCGGCGGCAGCATGAAGGCCAGCCGCAGCTGCCCAAGCGTCCGCTCCACGGTCTGGCCAAAACGCTCGGCCAGACGTGCCTGTTCTCGCGCCATGCCGAGGCTCCTGATCGAAAGGAGCGAAACGACCAACACAAGGGCGGCCGCCACCCCGAGCACCGCTGTCGTCTTCGGGTGCCTGCGAGCTCGCCTCGTGATGCGTTGGAGCACAGAAACCGGGCGGGCTGTGATCGGTTCTCCGCTGAGCCAACGCCCCAGGTCCTGTGCAAGTGCCGACGCCGAGGCATACCGTCGCTCCGGCTCGTGCTCGAGACAGGTCATGGTGATCGTCTCGAGGTCCCGGGGGACGCGTGGCGCCAAGCGCCTGAGCGGCTGGGCGTCCGAGCGGAGCATCTCGAGCAGAATCGCTGTCGGGGTCTCGCCATCAAACGGCAGCTGTCCGGAGAGCAACTCGTAGAGCAGCACCCCCAGAGCGAACACATCGGTGCGGCGATCCAGCTGATCCAGATCCCCCACCGCCTGTTCGGGAGACATGTACCCTGGGGTTCCGAGCGCTTGCCCGGTCCGCGTCACCCCCGGCACTTCCATCTCGCGAGCGATCCCGAAGTCCAGGACGTAAGGAACCGGACCGTCAGCTCCGTCTTCGACCAGGATGTTGGCCGGCTTGAGATCACGATGGATCAGCCCCACCGCGTGTGCTGCCTGCACCGCCTCGGCCACCGTCTTCATGACAGCAACCTTTTCCTCGCGCGAGGTCTCGGCAAGTGCCTCGTTCAGCGGCTCTCCTCGGATGAGTTGCATCGCGATGAACGGGCGACCGTCGTTGGTCTCACCGACCTCGTAGACCCTACAGACGTTCGGGTGCTCGACGCGCGCTTGGAGGCGCGCCTCCGCCAACGCTCGTTGCAGGGCCCGCGGATCGTCACGTGCCAGGAGCTTGAGAGCCACCGGGCGTTCGAGAGAGGGGTCCCAGGCTTCGAGAACCTCACCGGTTGCGCCACGCCCGATGGGTACGGCAGTCGAGTACTTCATCGCCACGGCGCGATGCTAACGACTCGCTGTCGAGCTGGCCGGCCAGCGATCGAACAGCGTGTCCACAAACCGTCCTTCAGCCTGCGCTACTGCCCGTCCTGATCACCGTCTTCGAGCCCCAGCTCGCGTAGTCGACGATAGAGGGTGGACCTGGCAATCCCCAGCTCCCGCGACGCCGCACTGTAGTTGCCTGCGTGTCGGTGCAGGGACTCGGCGAGCGCCGCACGCTCGACGCGCTCGAGCTTGGCCCGCAGCGTCCCATCGTCTGAAGGCGATGGCGCTTCGGCCGCCGCGATCTCCGAGCTGAGGTGTTGGGTCTGCAAGACCTGGCCCGGTCCGAGAAACAAGGCCGCACGAGCCATTTCGCGCTCCAGCTGGCGAACGTTTCCGGGCCACGAGAACGACTGCAGTCTCGACACGGCGGCTCGAGAGATCCCTGCAAACTGAAGGCCGTGTGTGCGACCTTCTCGGCTGAGAAAGTGAGCCGCCAGATTGGGGACGTCCACCGAGCGCGAGCGCAGCGGCGGCATCTCGACCGTCCAGTCCGCGATGCGGTGATAGAGATCGCTTCGAAAACTGCCGTCCGCGCGCATCGCATCCAGATCTCGATTCGTCGCGGCAATGATGCGTACGTCGGCGTTCCTGGCCTGACGCCCGCCCACCCGGTAGATCTCCCCTTCCTGGAGAACCCTGAGGATCTTGGCCTGAGTCTCAGCGGCCATGTCGCCGATCTCATCGAGAAACAGGGTGCCGCCGTCTGCGAGCTCGAACTTGCCCGGCCGAGAGTCGACTCCGGTCGCGACCCTGGACTCGATACCAAAAAGCTCGGACTCGAGAAGGTCGTTCGGTAGAGCCGCGCAGTTGAGCGTCACGAGAGGCATGTCGGAACGACTCGAGGCCGCATGAAGGAACCGGGCGAGAACCTCTTTGCCCGTGCCGGACTCACCGGTAATGAGAACACTCACGCTACCCCGCGCCACCTTCTCGGCCTGCTCGTACAGCTGAATCACCCGCGGCTCGAGCGACGGGGGGTTGGGTGGGGATGCCCGCGAGCCACGGAGGAGCGGCTCCGCTGGAGCTCGCCTCGACGACGCGAGAGAAATCAGTCGCGCCGCGCATTCGGCAACAGATTCGAAAGCCTCGGCCTGAGTCTTGTGCGCGAACGCCATGGCCAGCGTGACGTCGCCTCCTCGGGTCTCGAGCGTCGTCACGTCGTCGGCAGGCTCACGCTCCGCGGAGTACAGGAGTCCACCCGACGAGGTCACGGCCTCGACCCGTAGACACGGTAGCGTCTCGAACAGGGCCGCCGCGCATAGCGCCGGGACTCCATCACACTCTTCGTCGATGCCGTCGAGTATGCGTGGGAGGTAGTCGAGGACAAACGCGTCGAGCGTCCCACTGGCTGCGGTCGGGGACCCGACCAGCGGGGTATCTGTCGGTGTCGGGTCACCGGAGGACGAACCCGTCGAGGCCGGCACGTCGAAGCTGACTCCCAAGGCGACGTCTTCGACTTCGACCGCCTCCAGACGCGCACTCTGAGTGCCAAACGAAAGGCGCTTGCCCAGATCGACCGCCTGAGTGCCGACGACCGCGCGCCCGTCGATTTTGGTGCCGTTGCGCGACCCGAGGTCTTCGACCATGCACGACTCCCCGGCTACGGTCAGTCGCGCGTGATGCCCCGAAACCGTTGGGTGTCCCAGCACGATGCCGCAGTCGGAGCGGGAGCCCACGACGTGATCGCCATCAGCCAGTGGGAAGCTCAGTGACCGATCTTCCTCTTGTACGACGAGTTGAAACATCACATCCACCTCGGGACACCTCGGGACTCGAGACCTCCATCGTCCGACCGCATCAGCGCACAGGCTCACAAGAGACCGCGCGCGGAGTCATGGCGTCTCTTCTGTCCAAGCCTCAACGTTACCGCTCTCGAATCCATCGTCGAAGATGGCATCGCTGCTCACACCAGACGTTTCGAGACACATCGGTAGATCGGCCCCTTCTGTCATGACCGCCGAGCCACCGACATAGTAGACATCGTCGTGCAGCCCGGGGACTTCCTCCGCGAGCCACGCGAACTCGCATCCTTCGCCAGGGACGGCGGAAACACTCATGAAGGTCGCCCCCAGGACGTCGAGACTGCCGAGGTCCAGGTCGGCCTGAAAGACGGTCACGTTCGCCTGACCGGGCAGCGACGACCTCGTCGGCGTGACGCCAGGCGTGCCACTCGCACTCGCGAGAAGCGCGCCACGCGGCCCGTCGTAGAACGCGACACTCATCGTGCCCAGGGGCGCTGAGCAGTCCGCTGACCCGCCCTGGGAGTGGGTGATCCAGATCCGCACCCGCTCCACCGCACCGCCGAGCGGCGAAGGCCCAGTACCGTCGAACACGGACTCCCTGGTCGATCCGAGCTCCCCGACTGAAACCGGGCTTGCGCTACTGGCCAACAAAGGCTGCTGGAGATCGAACCCAACACACTGGAGCGGACACTCGCCCGCAAACGGATAGCGCGAGTCGAAGGGCGCACAGTCGCAGGCATCCCCGACGCCGTCCGAGTCGGAGTCGAGCTGATCGGGATTGGCGCTGAACGGACAGTTGTCGCAAACGTCGCCGTAGGAGTCGAGGTCGGCGTCGAGCTGCGACCCATTGGGAGAGCTCGGACAGTTGTCACACAGGTCACCGACGCCGTCGACGTCGCCGTCGGATTGCGACGGGTTGCCGAGCTCGATGCAGTTGTCACACGCGTCGCCTACAGAGTCGCCGTCCCAATCGAGCTGATGAACGTTGGCGACCTGAGCGCAGTTGTCACAAACGTCACCCACACCGTCCAGGTCCACGTCCGTCTGAGTCGCGTTGGCATCGTCGGGGCAGTTGTCGCAGAGGTAACCGCGGCCGTCGCCGTCCTCGTCCCCACCGTCGTCGTCCTCACCGCACCAGCGCTCGAAGGCGCCGAGATCACAAAAGGCCACGCCGTCGAGATCTCCGTCCGCCGGACGCGGATAGCCGCGCTGATCCTCGGTGATGTCCTCGGTGCCGGTTCCCGGATTCCAGGTACAGGCCGCAGGGCCCACGTCGAGAGCAAGACTCAGATCGTCGACGAACGCGTGCGTCAGCGTCGGCCCACCGTTGGAGAGTAGCGGAGTGAGACGGGAGTTGACGTCGAGCACGTCTGCCGTGTTGCCGGTGATCGCGCAGTCCGTGTCGAGCAAAGTGGGG
>JANQPS010001323.1 GCA_028285365.1 Thermoanaerobaculia bacterium
GATGTCGGCAACTCTCGACACAGGACCGATTGCCGAGTTTCTCGAAGACGCTCCCATCATCGACAGCCAAGGTCGCCTGCATCCCGTCGATGTCGACTATCTCGCACGCCCGGCTCCGGGCCGGATCGTTCCGACGATGACGAGCGCTCTCAGTCGGATCCTCAGGGAGGAACCGGCTGGCTCGGGAGACGTGCTGGCCTTTCTCCCAGGCGTTGGCGAGATCGAGTCGGTCGCCAGGGAGATCGAGACGCAGGTCGATGAGGGTGAGTGCACCGTGCACAAGCTCTACGGGGACCTCCCTCTATCCGAGCAGAAGCGAACCCTGAGCGGTTCGAGCGACGGTCGACGGCGCGTCGTTCTCGCCACCAACGTTGCCGAGACTTCGGTCACGGTCGAGGGAGTCACCACCGTGATCGACTCTGGACTCGAAAGACGGCTCGAGCTCGATGTCGCTACCGGACTCGATCGCCTCGAGCTGCGCCCCATCTCGAAACAGTCGGCCGAGCAACGCCGCGGGCGCGCGGGTCGAGAGCGACCCGGGCGCTGTCTGAGGCTCTGGACATCTGGCGAGCAGGCAGCACGACTGGAACGAACACCCGTCGAGATTCGCAGAGTCGACCTGGCGGCACCACTCCTGGTGCTCGTCGCATGGGGTGAGCAGAACCCGAGCGAGTTCCCGTGGTTCGAGGCACCAGACCCGGCTCGGACCGCACGTGCACTCGAGCTCCTCGAGAGTCTGGGCGCGGTGACTCGCGTCTCGGAGACCCGCTGGGAGGCGACCCCCGACGGAGCAGCGATCGCTCGACTCGGCTGCCACCCGCGCCTTGGCGCCCTGCTCCTGTACAGCGCAAGCCAGGGATTCGCGCGCCGCGGCAGCCGACTCGCAGCCATTCTCGAAGAACGCGACGTCTTCAGGCGCGCGCCACCAGGCTGGCGAGCACCTCCCAGCCGCTCCGACATCCTCGATCGGCTCCACGCGGTCGAGCAGATCCTCGACGGACAACGACACAGCCAGAGGATCGATGCCGCTCGCGCCCGCCGCATTGGAGACGTCGCTCGCACCTTCGAGCGACAGGTCAAACGTTACCGACCCGTCGAACCAGCTGGCGGCCACCCTCGAGCAACGCCAGCGGACGAAGACGAACGACTGCTCGAGGCCCTCCTACGCGCCTTTCCCGACCGCCTTGCCGTTCGACGCAAGAGCGACACCCAAGAACCGTCCGAACGTGCGGTGCTCGTCGAAGGAAGTGGGGTCCGTCTCGCCGAATCCAGTGCGGTGCGCTCCGCCCCCCTGTTTCTCGCACTCGACGTCAGAAAGACCTCTGGTCGAGAGGCCACCGTGTTCCAGGCGTCCGAAATCCGTGAAGACTGGCTCGATCAGCAACATCTCTCGGAAGAGCGAGTGATCACCTGGGACGAGCGCAGTGGGCGAGCTCGGGCGACTCGAGTGGTCCGCTATCGCAATCTGACTTTGAGCGAGACCGAAGTTCCTGCGACACCCGAGGAGCTCGAGCAGTCCCTGGTTCGGCTCGCAAGGGAGGAACCCCAGGGGATCCTGCCTCTCGGCGACCCGAGCTTCCAGCAACTGGATGCGCGTCTGACGACGCTGGCTACCTGGCGACCAGAGCTCGACCTACCCGACGCTCTGGAGAACATCCTGCTGCACCTCGAGGTGTTGTGCAGTGGCTATCGCTCGACGAGCGATCTACGAGCCATCGACCTTGCAGGCAGCGTCCTGTCACTGATCGACTGGTCGAAGCGACGCGCTCTCGACGAGCTCGCACCTACCGAGCTCGTCCTCGAGAACGGCACGCGCGGACGGCTCGTCTATTCGAAGTCCAGCGACACGCCGGTGCTCTCCCTGCGGATACAGCAACTCTTCGGGGTCAAAGAGACTCCGCGCGTCGACGGCGGGCGTCGACCTGTCCTGCTGCATCTACTCGCGCCCAACCAGCGACCCCAGCAGATCACCTCCGACCTGGCCGGGTTCTGGTCCGGGTCCTACGCGCTGGTCAAGAAGGAGCTTGCCGGCCGCTATCCCAAACACCCCTGGCCCGATGACCCCGCAACCGCAAGCCCACCGAAGAGGCGCAAGCGAACCTGAACGGCCCACAGCTAGTCAAGCTCCAGCCACCTCGCCAGGAAGCGAATACCCGTCCCGCAGCTTCGGCCGGACACCGCCAACCGTGATCAACGACTCGACACAGTCGCGCAGGGACTCGTCGAACGGTCGAAACACCACGCCCGTCGCCTCACGCATGCGCTCGTTGCGCAGCTCGACGCCAGCCCAGATCGCCCGCAGCTCGGCTTCTCGCGCCTGGATGCGTTCCGGAAATGGATCCGTCACGTCCGGGGTGTCGTGCCCCAGCTCGGGCAGCAGGCGATCGATGCTGGCGCACAC
>JANQPS010001328.1 GCA_028285365.1 Thermoanaerobaculia bacterium
GGCGCCCCGAGCGGCCCTCGCGAGTTGGGCGGCGGCGACGGTGCTTGCGCCTTTGTCATCGGTCCAGGTGACGGCGTCGCGAAGCTTCGTGGCAGTGCCTCCCTGACGGAGGAGACGCTCGACGTGTGGCGGACGCCCTCCATGCCGTTCGCGAAACAATGGGAAGAGCGGTTCGGAGAGGCGACCTTCGTACCGCTGATTGCCGAGGCGTTCACGGCGGCCCTCGAGTCCGCGGGCATCGAAGCCTCGGCACTCAGCAAAGTGGTTGCGGACGGTACCAACGTCCGTGCCATCAGGAGCTTCTTGCGCCGCGCCGGTCTCCAGCCTGAGCAGGTCGCCGACACGCTCGGCGCCAGCGTGGGCCGCACTGGAGCGGCTGCGGCCGGACTCGCCCTGGCCAACGTGCTCGACACCGCTTCCGCTGGCGACCTCGTCGCGGTGATCTCGGCTGCCGACGGAGTAGACGTTCTGGTCTTCGAGGTGACTGACGAGATCTCCTCGAGAAGGCCTCGGCACGGCGTGGTGTCTTGGGTCGACTCCAAGCGCAACGACCTGCCGTACCTCTCGTATCTCAAGTGGCGGGAGATCCTCGACTTCGAGCCACCGCGCCGACCCGATCCCCAAGGGCCCGCAGCACCACCCATGCAGCGTGCCGATCGCTGGAAGTTCGGCTTCGTCGGTGCCAAGTGTCGCGTCTGTGGTGCGGTCAACCTGCCGCCGCAGCGGGTGTGTGTCGTATGCCAGGCGACCGACGAAATGGACCCGGTCCCGTACGCCGATGCTCAGTGCAAGGTTGCGACCTACACCATCGACCGGCTGGCCTACTCACTGCAGCCGCCGACGGTGGCCGCGGTGGTAGACTTTGCTGATGGCGGTCGCTTCAATTGTCAGCTGACCGATGTCGACCCTGACGCCGTGGGAATTGGCGACGAGTTGGAGATGACGTTCCGTCGTTTTTTCACGGCTGGAGGAGTTCACAACTACTTCTGGAAGGCTCGACCGCGTCGTTAGGACGTGCGAGCTGGGAGCAAAGGAGCTAGCCATGGCCAGCAAAGGAATCTGTGATCGGGTCGCGATCGTCGGCATGGGGTGTACTTCCTTCGGCGAGCACTGGGACAGAGGGACGAGCGATCTCCTGATCGACGCCGCCAACGAGGCGTACGCCTCGGCTGGTATCGGTCCCGACGAGGTCGACGCCTATTGGCTCGGCACGCTGTCGAGCGGTGTTTCGGGCCTGACGGCCGCCGAGCCACTCAAGATCCAGTACAAGCCGGTGACGCACGTCGAGAACATGTGCGCTACGGGCAGCGAAGCGATCCGTAACGCCGCCTACGCAGTAGCGAGCGGTGCCTATGACGTCGTCATGGCAATTGGCGTCGAGAAGCTCAAGGACTCCGGCTTCAGCGGACTGGTGAGCGGTGGTGGCATCCCGTCAGACGGGACCGAGTCGGGCATGACGGCGCCGGCCAACTTCTCGCTGCTGGCGCCTGCCTACGCCGAGAAGTTCGGGGTCGAGCTCGACACGCTGCGCGAAGTGCTCTCGAAGATCGCCTACAAGAATCACTACAACGGCGCGCGCAACACCAAGGCACAGTTCCAGAAGGAAGTGTCGATGGAGAAGATCAACAACTCGCCGAAGGTGGCGGGCATGCTGGGGATCTTCGACTGTTCCGGCGTCAGCGACGGCGCCGCAGCGGCCGTGATCTGTCGTGCCGAAGACGCGCACAAGTACAACAGCAATCCGATCTTCATCAAGGCTCTCTCGTTCATTGCGGGTCCTGCCGAAGGCGCCAAGCGCCAGGACTACGACTTCACGACCTTCTCGGAAGTGGTGGCGAGTGCGCAGGATGCCTATGCCCAGGCCGGCGTCGAGAATCCGCGCGAAGAAATCAGCATGGCTGAAGTCCATGACTGTTTTACGCCCACCGAGCTCGTCCTCATGGAAGATCTCGGCTTCTCCGAGCGGGGACAGGCCTGGCAGGACGTGCTCGATGGCCGTTTCGACTTGTCAGGTGATCAGCCAGTCAATCCCGACGGTGGTCTCAAGAGTTTCGGGCATCCGATCGGTGCCAGCGGTCTGCGCATGATGTACGAGATGTGGCTTCAGCTACGCGGCGAGGCAGGCGAGCGGCAGATCGACAATCCCAAGCTCGGTCTCACACACAATCTGGGCGGAGCACCAGGTCGTTGTGTGAGCTTCGTATCCGTCGTCGGGCTCTAGCTGTCGGCCCAGGCTGGTCTGAGGGACTGGCTGGTTGACCGAAGTCCCAGAAAAGGGATGCGTCGGTCGCTGGTCCCAGGGACCGAGCCTCGCTCGGGGGCAAAGCACTCTCCTCGAGGCCAACCTACGCCCGCCACGATCAACCGTACGTCTCTCCGCTCTCCCTACTGACATCGTGCACTCGATCTGGAACGAGGAGCGGACGTGAGCGCATCGTGTTGACACGGTCAATTCGTAGCTGGCTCGGCGCGGGTCGAATGACAGTGACAGTGGGATCCGCCGTGGTGTCCAGATGACCGTGATCGAAGAGCCAGAGCGCCAGGGCGTCGCCGCAGCAGGAAACCCAGAGGACGCGCGGGTGGATGCCCATGCGCTTCTGGTTGGAGGTGCTGCGCACGAGCTCAACAACGTGCTGTCGCAGGTCTTGCTGCTTGCGGAGTACCTCTCGGGCTCCGATCTCGACGACGAGACGGCCGAGATGTTCGGAGTCCTGGCAGAGTCGTCGAGAAAAGGCATCCGAGTCGTCAGGGGGCTCTTCGGACAGAGCCTCTCCGGTTTCAGTGGCGATCTACGCTTCGATCCCAAGTTTCTCGTAGCGGCGCTGCAGAAGCAGTCAGATCGCATCTTCGGTGAGACGGTGCGAGTCGTGCTCAACTATCCTGAGCAGGTTCCGAACGTACGAGTGGATCCGCAGGCCCTCCTGGACTGTCTGGTCTCGGCGTGTGAAGCCACGCTCGAGAGTCTGGATGCGCGCGGGCGCCGCTCGAGAGGAGTCGAGATCCTGGTTGCGGTGTTGGCGGATTCAGTCGTCGCTCGAAGCCCGGTGCCCTCAGCCCCAGAGTTCTGGGTCGCGTTCGGGGCATCGGTTCCCGACGCTCTGGTCGAGCAGGTCGATGGAAGGCCGCGACTGACGGATCGGTCGCTGGTCGAGCCCGCAGAGCGATTGGCCAGGAATTCGGGCGGCTTTGCTCGCGTCACGCGCGCCTCCGAGGGCTACCAGCTGCAGATCTGTCTGCCGGCGCTGAGCGAGGAAGAGATGGGGAAGTCCTGATTCGAGGCCGGAGTCGAGGGGACGTCGTGCGCCGTAGAGCGACGGTCCTCTCTGCTCGGAACAAGCCATGAGTGTTGGAGG
>JANQPS010001330.1 GCA_028285365.1 Thermoanaerobaculia bacterium
CAGACTCCGGTTCCCTGATGACGGGCGAGTGCTGCTCCCAGAACGCCAGTGACCAGGATCAAGAGCAGCGTCGCTGGTGTCCCGACGACGCGGCCGATCTCGATCAGCAGCAGGAGCTCGACGATCGGAACGATGACAAACAGTGCGAGCAGGGTCGCCATGTCGTCATGCTAATTCAACGATACGCGGTCTCATGGTATACTGGTACCAATGTACCCAAGCAACAACCTACTCGACCAGTTCGAGAACCAAACCCTGGAGTCGCTGGACCACCACGACCACGTCGCTGTCGCCTGGGCGATCATCCAGCGCGACGGCATCCACGGTGCTCTCGCTTCGTTCCCCCCCAACCTCAAACGTTTTGCCGAGTCCAAGGGCGCTCACGATCTCTACAACGAGACGATCACCTGGCTCTACCTGCTGCTCATCAACGAGCGCAGGAGTCTGCTTCCCGAGGACCACGACTGGGAGACGTTCGCCAAGAACAACAGTGACCTGCTGGAGGACCACAACGCACTGCTCGAGCGCTACTACAGTCGCGACCGACTGGACTCTCCAACCTCGAAGACCACTTTTCTGCTCCCCGACCCGGCCAACACTCAGGGGCCAGAGACTGAAGGACCAAAGACAGAAGAACCAGTGACAGAAGGAGCCGACCGTCATGCCAGCTAGACGGAAAAAGTCCACCGACAAACGACAGGTCGAGCGGGTGCAAACGGGTCTTCGGATCGAAAAGCGCATCCTCAAGGTTCTCAAGGGACTCGCCGAGTACCACGAGATCACCCTGGGAGATCTCGTCGAAGGCATCGTGCTTCACACCTTCGAAGGCAAACAGCCCTTCTCCAAGCCCACTCTCGACGTGATCTCGAGGCTCAGGGAGATCTACGGGCTCGATCTGATGGCCAGCGACAGCCATCAGCTACACGAAGGGGCTTAGCCTCCGGCGATCGAGGGTGGGTCGCGAGAGGACGAGGACGGCGGCACTGGACACCGCCGTGTGCCCTTGATCAGCGGACTTGCGCTGGCGCACACTAGGGACCATGCAAGTCTTCACAACGCTCCCACAGGACGACCTCCAGCTCGTTCCCGATGCGACGCGTCGTATCGAAGCCTCGGGCTACGACGGCGTCACGACCCAGGAAAACCGCAACGATGCCTTTTTGCCGCTGGCGGTCGCTGCCGTGAACAGCGAGCGCATCGAGCTGGCCACCGGGGTCGCCATCGCATTCCCCAGAAGCCCCATGGTCGTGGCACAAATGAGTTGGAATCTCCAGCGAGCCAGTCGCGGCCGGTTCGTCCTGGGACTCGGAAGCCAGGTCAAGGGTCACAACGAGCGCCGTTTCTCTGTGCCCTGGAGCCCGCCCGCACCCAGGATGCGCGAATACGTTCAGGCGTTGCGTGCCATCTGGAGGGCTTGGTCACCTGAAGCGCGAGCGAACCGAGAACGACTCGATTTCCGTGGCGAGCACTACCAGTTCACCCTGATGCCTCCCAACTTCACTCCCGAGCCACTCGAGGGACCGCCACCCCCGGTCACCATCGCGGCGGTGGGCCCCGCCACGATGAGGGTTGCGGGCTCCGTCTGCGACGGCGTGCGCCTGCACGGGTTCTGCACCCGGCGATACCTCGAGAACGTCGTTCTGCCGCAGCTCGATGGTGCTCTCGCCAAGTCCGGCAGGCGGCGCGAGAACTTCCAGATCTCGGGAGGTGGCTTCATTGCAACCGGACCTGACGACGAGAGCGTCGCCGAGCAGGTCGAGTGGGTGCGCATGCGCGTCGGCTTTTACGGATCGACTCGGGCCTATTGGCCCGTTCTCGAACAGCACGGTCTCGAGGACCTCGGCGAGAAGCTCAATCACCTCTCCAAGAACGACGGTTGGGACCAGATGACCCGAGAAGTCTCGGACGATGTCGTCAGGCTCTTCGCCGCCGTCGGTCGCCACGACGAGATCAAAGACGCGGTCACAGAACACTTCGGCGGAGTCTGTGACGTCGTGTCGCTGGGCGCTGCGGCGGGAAACCAGGGAGTCCCCCCGGACATCATTCAGGAGCTTCGAGGCATTCCGACCCCCTTCGACAGTTTCCAGACCGCGCAGTAGCCCAACACCCGCTCGCAAAACGTCGTGAGCGCCAGCAACTCCTGACACACGTCCTCGAGCCTTTACCAACTCTCGACGATGGTCGGCACGAACCCCACGCCCGCACGACTCGACGCCCTCAACCGCCGGATGTTGGCGGCCGCATCCGAGGAGCCAGAGCTGGCTCACGACTTGACTGAGCTGCTCGACGAAACCGCCAGCACGGAAACCCGCAGCGACCGTCAGCTCTTCGCGGCTCAGAAGATCGGGCGCCGGATCCTCGAGCTCGGCGGGGACTACGGCCTCGTCTACGGGTGGTATCCAGCGTGGAAGAACCCGTCGGGAGACCGCGCCTTCGATCCCGAGACCCAACGACGCCAGCTCCTCGCAGCTGCCGTTCCCTACTCCTGGATCCGTGAGCAGACCGTGCTCGAATGTGGCGCAGGCGTGGCTGCGCTCGGCCTCGTGCTCGCACCTCAGAATCGGCACTGGATCTCTTCAGACGTCGTCGTGCCCGAGGAGGCTGCTGTTCTCGAGACTCAGTGCGAGCCGGGCGCCGGCTTCGAGTATCGCTGCGTCGACGCAATCACCATGGACGGCATCGACGATGGGAGCGTTTCGATCGTCGTCTCGCGGAGCTTCTTCGAGCACTTGCTGAAACCTGATGCCGAACAGCACCTGCGCTCGGCACATCGCGTCCTCGCCCCGGGCGGCGAGCTCGTGCTCTATTGCCCGGCTGGCGTCGGGCCTCCGTCAGACATCACCAATCGCTTTCCGCGCTACGACAAGCCTTTGGGATTCCACATCGAGGAGTACCGCTGTCGTCAGATACACCGGATGCTTCGGGCCGCGGGTTTCGAGCGTGTGCGTCACGTGTTCGTTCGCAGTCGCCTGACGGGTCACCTACCCGACGCGCTTCGCTCGCAGAACCACCTGAGCACCCCGTTCGCTTCGGCGCTGGGTGCCGCCGCAGCATCGACCTGGCGATTTGCCCGCGCCTCCCCTCTCACCCAATGGGGCTGGAAGTTCTTCTGGGGCCATCTCGGCGCCACGACGATCTCGGTGCGAGCGAAGAGGGGCTAGGCCTCGGCCACGCTGACAGCGTCAGACCCCAGCTGAGCTACTGGAGCTCGCCGCCACCGATTCGCGGATCAGGTCCTCGTACAGGCCACGCAGGCGACCCGTCATCGCGCCCTCGATGCCGTCGCCGATCGTGCGCCCGTCGATCTCGGTGACCGGCGTCAGGCCACCAAACGTCCCGGTCACGAACGCTTCGTCAGCCGAATACACATCGAACAGGGAAAAGTCCCTCTCGAAGCGGTCGATGCCATGACGCCGGCAGCACTCGAGCACTTTGGACCTCGTGATCCCCTGCATGCAGTACTGACCGGTCGAGGTCCAAACCTGGTCCCCCCTCACGATGAAGAAGTTGGTGGCATTACAGGTGGAGACGAAACCCCGAACGTCCAGCATCAACGCCTCGTCGGCACCGGCCTCGAGGGCCTGAGCGAGAGCGACCACCTCGTGGAGCTTGCTGTGGCAGTTGAGCCTGGGATCGAGGTAGTCCGGCGAGCCCCGGCGCACGCTCGAGGTGAACAGACGAACTCCGCGACTCGTCGTAGCCGGATCGGCAGTCTTGTGCTCGGCAATGATCACCACGTTGGCTCGTCCTATCGTCAGCCTGGGATCTTGCGAAGGGGTCTTCTTGATACCCCTGGTCACCATGAGACGCACGTGCACGCCGTCGTCCATGTCGTTGGCTTCGAGAGTCGAGTAGAGCGCGGCCTCGAGCTCCTGACGAGTGCGTCCGATGTCCATGTGAACGGCCTTTGCACCTGCGAAGAGACGGTCGAGATGCTCGTCGAGAAACACGAGCACGCCGTGGTGGAGGCGGATTCCCTCCCACACGCCATCGCCAATGAGATAGCCGCTGTCGAAGACCGAGATGCGCGCATCGTCGCGGGGAACGAGATCTCCGTTGACGTAGATCTTGACTGCGGCGTTGCGTTCGTCAGGAAGCGAGTCGTGGGTACCTGGGCTCATCGTGTCTCTCTCCGGCTTTCGGCTCGTTCTCCAGGCCTGTCATCGTGAGACTCGTCCCGAGAGCGAAACGGGCGCGCCGTCATGTCGTGACCGTCGTCGGTCATCTCATGCACGTGTCGTTTCGTCCATGAAAGGATCGTCCATCAGCCTCACAGCGACGCCATTCACCAACCGAGTGTCCGCCTATGATCTCTCGAACTGTCCTCTCGTGTCCCGAACCGCCGTCGTCGAGCCCGGTGGCTCACTCTCGAGCCGCACGACGCAGCCGACTCACCGTCCTGCCAGCGCTGCTCACGCTGGTCGTGGTGGTGGCGGCCTGTGGCGACCCCGACGGGGTCCTCGAGATGGCGTCCGAACGGGCAGCGCCGGCGGAGGACGCTAGCACTCTTCCGGAGCGTCCTTTTCCGGTGCCGACCGGACCGCATACCGTCGGAATCCGCGAGATTCACTGGACCGATGAAGACCGACTCGATCCGCTGACCTCTGATCCCGAGGACTCGAGACGGGTACCGGCTCGCATCTGGTATCCGGCTGAGGCTGTAGCGACGACCGAAACGGCTGCCTACATCATGAACATGGACGAATTCGCTGGCGTCGCAGCCCTCGAGAGCGCCGCACACGTTCGTTCCAACAGCTACTTGTCGGCGCCAGCCGCCGAGGGCACCTTCCCGGTTCTCGTCTATCACCACGGAGGTGGATGGCCCCGAATGATCGGCACCGCCCTCGGCGAGGAGCTCGCCAGTCACGGCTACGTCGTGTTCTCGATCGGCCACGACGGATTCAATCAGTCGACGACGAGACCCGACGGGAGCTCGACGGTCGCAGACGCTGCTCCTTTCCCCGAAGAGACCGGGGACCTCTTGAACGATGCGCTCGCCAGCTGGGACTTCCTCGAAGCGCGCCACTTTCAGCAGTGGGTCGCGGATTCCGTGTACGCACTCGACGCGATCGAGGCTCTCAACGACGTCGACTCAGGGGACCCGCTGGCTGGCCGCCTCGATCTGGAACGAATCGGCATGTACGGATGGTCCTTCGGCGGGGCCACCTCCATCGAAACGCTGACGATGGATGATCGGGTCAAGGCAGCCGTCGACCTCGATGGCCAGCTCTTCGGCAAAGCCGCCGAGGTCGGGACGAACAAACCTTTCATGCTGGTCAAGGCGAGCGCGGTGAGCGGTCTCCCGACCTCGGAAGATCCCGAAGAACAGCGGCGCATCGACGAGATCACGGCCAAGCTCCTGGGCATGGTCGAGGAGCGAGAGAACGAGCTCATCGCGGCGTCGAGTGGTCCATGGCACCTGATCGAGGTCGAAGGAGCCGACCACGGCTCGTTCTCGGACTTCGTTCATCTGACGCCAGCCGGAACCGGCCTGGAACCGGAGCGAGCCCACACGCTCGTGAGCAACCTGCTCCGCGAGTTCTTCGACCTCTACCTCAGGGAAGCGCGAGCACCGCTCCTGGAGGATCCGGGCTCTCAGTACGAAGAGCTCGCAGAGCCCCGGGGGCGCGGTACCCCCTGACATCCATCGGTCAGGGAACTGGGCAAACTCCGCGCAGGATCTGGACGAGGAACCCCCCGACGATCAGGAGCGTGACGGCGCCGGCGACGAGACGGTGCCACAGTCTCCGATCGTCCCCGTCCTCGGACCCTTCTTTCGAGTGCAACCACATGCCTCGATTCTAGTGGCAGCTCGACGGCGCACTCTTCCAGCGTCGAGCCTCGGTGACGGCCTGACGTGACGACGTGGCCGGAAACAAAACCCGACACTCGAGCGTAGTGCTCGATGGTAGCCACGGAACGTCTGGATCTCGGCTACCAGCGCGGGCTCCGTCGAGCCCTTGCTGACCCACTTTCGGAGGATCTCAACCCATGTCCGTTGCCACCCTCATGGCCATCGCGGGCCTCGTGCTCGTTGCCGCCTTCGTCCTGGCCATCGCTCTCCCCGCGCTCAAAATCGGTCTGAAGATCGTCTGGTGGCCCATCAAGATCCTGCTCGTGCTGACCACGGTGATCGTGACCCTCCTCGTCGTCCTGCCGCTGACCGCGGTCGCCGTGCCGGTAGCCGTCGTCGTAGGAGCGCTGCTCCTACCGCTTGCCCTCGTCGCGCTCTTGATCGGCGGTCTCGGTATGCTCTTCGCCTGACAAAGCACCCGCCCAACTAGCGGAAGGTAGGGCACGTCGGGAGCGCCGACGGCCCGCACCGCAAATCGAGCAGCGAGCGCCATGGAAGACCCGGTCAACCTGGGCCATCGAGATCAACTCCTCGGACGCCAGGAGCAGAAGCTCGTGCGTCGCTTCGTCAAGCGATCGACCCGCTACCGAGAGGTGATCGCTGAATACCTGGAGGATGAGGCCGCGGAGCGCGTCGTCGACCGCGCCACGGCCGAATACGGCTCTCTGGCAACCGAGATCTCGGGGCTTTCCAATCGCCTGCTCGACGGAGCACTCGCCGGGACCTACGAGTACCTCGCCTATGGCAAGGCCCTCAAGGCCGAAGGACTCACGCCCGACGACATCGGTGAGATCTACGCGAAGGTCTACCAGCGCCTCGTAGCGAACGTACCGCTCTGGATCGTCAAGCCAGTGGTTCGCTTGGCGAGGCCCCTACTGCGCTGGAAGCTTCGCCGTGATGCGGCAACCCTGGCCAGTGAACCCCATCGCGACGGCAACTGGCGCTACGAAGTCGTCGAACGGCAGCCAGGCGTCGTCGACTTCGGCTTCGACATCACGAGCTGTGCGGTCTGCTCGCTCTACCGCCGTCACGACGCAGAGGATCTGGTTGTGCATCTTTGCGCTCTCGACGACGAGATGAGTCGCGCTCTCGACTTGGGCCTTCGGCGCACTGGAACCCGAGCCCGCGGAGACGGGTGCTGCGATTTCCGCTACCTCCTGGGAGGAGAGCCTCGCGAGCTCGACTCCGTTCGAACGCTCACCGTGATCGAGCGCTGAGAGGCTTCGCCTCGACCTCACCCACCTCGCTTCACACCCAACTGCGTGATCAGCAGCGCTCCACCGGTCATCGCTAAGCCCTTGAGGAAAAACGACAACTGGATCGCACGCATCTGAGCGTCTTCGGCATTCACCATCTCGTATCCGTGAACGACGATGGTGACCGGAACGAGGAACAGGACGATCAACCACCCGCCGAGGCGTGGCCAGCGGTTGAAGAGAATCATGAAGGCCCCCGCCAACTCGACGACTCCCGAGATCAAGACCCAGAAGGTGCGAGCGGGGATGGCCTCGTGCATCAAGGCAACGTAGCCGTCGATGTCGGTGAAGTGCGTGATGCCTGAGAGGAAGAAGATCGCCGTGAACATCAAGCGACCGAGCAGACCGATCGACGGGTGCTCGATCGTCCAGTCAGACGCCGCGTTGTCCGTCGTTTCGGGTGTCGTTGCGTTCGCCATGTCGCTCTCCTACTGATTCGAATCCACGATGGCCGAATAGATCAGCGCTCTGAGTTTCGCGTGATCGTCGATCGACCCTGCGGGAATGAGCTGGGTCAAATACACGACGACCAGCTCCTCGAGAGGGTCCGCCCAGTAGGTCGAATGGTAGGCGCCTCCCCACCCGAACTCGCCCACCGAGCTCGGTTCGCCGCGCGCACCCACGTCGAGAGTAACGGCAAAACCGAGACCAAATCCGATTCCAGGACGGCCAAACAGATCGCCGACGTGATTGGAGGTCATGAGTCGCACACTGGCAGGTGCCAGGACTCGTTGCCCTTCGAGAACGCCGCCGTTAAGCATCGCCTGCATGAAGCGCCCGTAGTCGGCCGCCGTGGACACCAGACCGGCTCCGCCCGAAAAGCTCTGGCGCGGCCCGTCGACGTAGTGCCCCTGGCCCACCATGTGCCCAGGCTCGGGTGCTTTGGACAGTCCTGCATCACCCGCGGAATAGACGGTCGCGAGCCGCTGACGCTCACCCGGCTGAGGAAAAAACTGAGTGTCGGTCATCCCCAGGGGGCCAAACAACCGCTCACGCAGGAACTCATCCAGAGACTTCCCCGAAGCTTTCTCCACGACTGCGCCCAGAATGTCGGTCGAATAGCCATAGACGTAGGCCTCACCGGGCTGAGCGTCGGCTGGAAGCGCCGC
>JANQPS010000039.1 GCA_028285365.1 Thermoanaerobaculia bacterium
TACACGGCCAAGGTAGCGGGAACGGAGCGAGGTGTCACCGAACCCTCGGCTACCTTCAGCGCCTGCTTCGGAGCGCCGTTCATGCCGCTCGCGCCAGACCTTCGAGCCGTGACGTTCCAGGCGCTCGCCGAGCATCTTCGCGTAGCGGCCTGGCGCGAGCGGCATGAACGGCGCTCCGAAGCAGGCGCTGAAGGTAGCCGAGGGTTCGGTGACACCTCGCTCCGTTCCCGCTACCTTGGCCGTGTACCCGGAGAGGAAGTGATACATCGCCTGCTCTGGCGTCAGCCTCGCGATGGGCGGCAGCACACCAAAGGCGTCACAGGTCAGGAAGATCACGGTCTTGGGGTGTCCGGCGCATCCGCCGAGGTCTGCGTTGGCGATCTGCGTGAGCGGATACGACGCGCGCGTGTTCTCGGTCAGGGTGTCGTCGTCCAGATCGAGCCGGCTCGTCACGGGATCGTGAACGACATTCTCGAGAATCGTTCCGAACGTGCTGGTCGTGCGATAGATCTGCGGCTCACCTTCGGGATCGAGGCGAATGACCTTGGCGTAGCAGCCACCCTCGACGTTGAAGATGCCGTCGTCACCCCAACCGTGCTCGTCGTCCCCGATGAGCACACGCTCCGGGTCGGCCGAGAGGGTGGTCTTGCCGGTACCCGAGAGACCGAAGAAGAGAGCCGAGTCGTCCTTGTTGATGCCGTAGTTGGCGCTGCAGTGCATGCTCAAGACGCCGGCCCGCGGAAGGTTGTAGTTCATGACCGCAAAGATGCTCTTCTTGATCTCGCCCGCGTACTCGGTGCCTCCGATCAGTGCCAATCGGGAATCCAGGTCGAGAAAGATGAACGTCGAGCTGCGGGTTCCATGAACTGCCGGGTCGGCCTCGAGACTCGGTAAATCCACGACCGTGAAGTCCGGCTCGAAGCCCACCAGGTTCGCCGGGTTCTCTTCGCGGACGAACATGTTGCGGGCAAACAGGTTGTGCCAGGCGCGCTCGGTGATCACGCGGACCTTCAGTCGATGCTTCTCGTCAGCACCAGCGTAGCCCTCGAACACGAAGAGATCTCGCGACCTCGAGTGCTCTCGAGCCAGTGCGAGGAGGGCCTCGAAGGACTCGGGCGCAATCGCGCGATTGACCGAACCCCACCAGATCTCGTCACGACTGCCGGGTCGCTCGACGACAAATCGGTCATTGGGAGATCGACCGGTGTGCTCTCCGGTCAGGGCCAGCAGCGGACCGCCGTCGGTGATCGTCGCCTCGCCTCTGCGAATCGATTCTTCGTAGAGCCGTGCCACGGGGAGATTGCGCAGAATCTCTCCCTGCCGCGGGCCATCCAGATCAAAGGTCCGATCAGAGGCCCGATCAGAGGAAGGTGCACTCACGGCGCTATTCGCTTCATCGTCCATTGGATCACGCACCCCGAATCTCGAGCGGTACGCCGTTGGCATGACCGACTACGCCCGGAAAGAATTTCAACTCTAGACACAAGAGGGGGGTGGCTCCTCGGGAGGGACTCGAACCCCCAACATTTCGGTTAACAGCCGAACGCTCTACCATTGAGCTACCGAGGATCAGCTTGTGCGGACGGCGCGAGACCACTCCGCAGCGAAGAGCGAAGATCCTATGGACTCGCCTTCGTGCCTGTCAATCGTCTAGGAGTGCGGAAATGGACTCACTCCAGATAAGAACGGAGCCGGCCGGAGCGCTTGGGGTGACGCAACTTGCGCAGTGCCTTCGACTCGATTTGCCGAATGCGCTCCCGCGTCACGTTGAACGACCTCCCAACCTCCTCGAGGGTGTGCTCCGAGCCTTCTGCAAGACCGAAACGCATTCGCAGGACCAGCTCCTCACGAGGAGTCAGGGTCGCGAGGAGCTCGTTGGTCTCGTTCTTGAGCCCGTCCTCGAGTACGGCGTCGATCGGCGAGACCGCGTTTTCGTCCTCTAGAAAATCACCCAGGGAAGACTCTTCTTCTTCACCGATCGGCGTCTCGAGCGAGATGGGCTCCTGCGCCATCTTCATGATCTGTCTAACACGGGCGGCGTCGAGATCCATGTGCTCACCGATCTCGGCAGCTGTCGGCTCGCGACCCAGCTCCTGGACCAAGGCGCGGGACGTACGGGTCAGCTTGTTGATCGTCTCGATCATGTGTACGGGAATGCGGATCGTGCGGGCCTGGTCGGCAATCGCGCGACTGATCGCCTGACGGATCCACCAGGTGGCATAGGTCGAGAACTTGTAGCCCCGTCGATACTCGAACTTCTCGACCGCCTTCATGAGGCCGATGTTGCCCTCCTGAATCAGATCCAGAAACTGCAACCCACGGTTGGTGTATTTCTTGGCAATCGAGACCACCAGGCGCAGATTCGCGAGGATCAACTCCTCCCTGGCCTGGTCACAGATGCTCTCGCCTCGGCGAACCGTGACCAGAGTCTCGACAACCTCCTGCCGAGAAGCACCGTAGCGCTGCTCGACCGCTGCGATCTTCTCGCGGTACTTCCCGATGCGACGCTCGTGCAAGGCTCGCAGCTCGGGGTTGCCTTCGGTCTTCAGCGCCACCTCGGCGCGGCGAATGTCCACCTCGATTCGAGCGAATTCGCGGTCGATCTGCCTCAGAAAATCGCACAGGCGGTTACGCGTCAGCTGAGAGAACTCCACCGACCGGATATGCGTCGAGATCTCGGCGGCAAGGCGATCGATTTCGCGCTGGATCTCCTGGAACTTGACGCCTTTGGGGCTGTAGCGCTTGGCCTTGCGCCGATACTTCTCGACGTCGTCGCTGAGCTGCGCAATGCTCGTGAACGTGCTCAGGTTCTTTTCGATGCGCTGCTGCGAGCGCTCGTCGAGAGAACTTTCGTCCCGGTCTGAGAGGAGAGCGCGCATCAGCTGCGGATCCTCCCGCGCTCGCTCGTTGAGGTGCAGGAGCTCCCTCAGCGTCACCGGGTTCTTGCAGAGCGCCTCGAAGACGATCCACTCACCCTTTTCGATGCGCTGGGAGATCTCCACCTCTCCTTCTCGATCGAGGAGATCGACCGCGCCCATCTCGCGCAGATACATGCGCACCGGCTCACTGGAACGATCCTGTCGTGAGCTCTCCTCGCTCGAGTCCGCAGACTTCTTGTCGAAGGTCTCCGCCGACTCCTCGGACTCACCGTGGCTGAAGAACACGTCCGGCCGCAGAATGACCGACAGCCCCAGCTGACCCAGTGACTCGAGGATCGCCTCGAGCTCTAGATCCGACTCGAGAACCTCCTTGGGTACGTGGTCTACGACCTCGTCCCACAGAAGGTAGCCCTTGTCGCCACCACGACGAATCAGGCCCCGCATCACTGCCGGTGAGCTCGCCGTTCCCGAGTTGCCGCCGCTCAAGCTCGTTCCTCTCTCCGATCGTCGGAGCTGCTGCCCTGCATGAACCCGCCCCGAGCCCAGCCAGGCGCTCCGTTCGAACGTCTACCGACCATGGATCTGTCGACTCAACTCGGCCTTCTCGTCGAGGAGCTCCTGAAACCGTGAACGATCGCCTTCACGCTCCGCTTGAACCAGCTCTCTCTTCAACTCCTCTTGACGCCTCTGCATGGCTCTACGGTCGAGCTGCAGCAGGTTCTCGCGAAGCTCTTCTGGCCTAACGCCAGAGGGTTCTTCTAGCAAAAGCTTCGCAAAGCGGTCAATAGTCCCGCCGTCCGATCTCAACCTCGAAAGGAGCAGGTCTGGAACGCTCTCTCCGGGACCCACCTGCGGCAGGACTTCGCGATACATCCGGTAGAGCTCCCGGCAATCCGGATCCCAGAAGATCCTCGAAGAAGGAAGCTCTTCGGGGTCCGGCCGAGAACGCAGCAAGATCTGGAGAGCCCGCTCTTCCATGGAGTAGCTCGGAGGTCGAGCCGCACGCTCCTCGGGACCGGTTTCGGGCTCCGTCGCTCTGGCAGCTCCTCGCGCCGGCCTGGCGGCTTCCCGCAACAGGTCGATCGGAATCCCGAGATGCTCGGCGGCCCGCTGCGCATACCCGAATCGCAGAACGCGGTCGGGAATCGGCTGCAGCAGTGCGCTCAACTCTCGAGCGGCAGCTGCAAGAGCGTGTGGATCGCGAGCCGTCTGCGGTGGAATGCGCTCGATCTCTGCGGTCACCGCGTCAGGAGCTCGGTCGAGGCTGTTCACGACGGCCTCGGTGCCCTCTTCCAGCCTCAGCGCGTCGGGATCCTGGCCCGAGGGGAAGCGCGCCCTGCGGACCTCGAGGCCTTTGGCGAGGAGCATTGGGAGCGCCTTGCGACTCGCCTCTCGGCCAGCCCGATCCCCGTCGTAGGCAATGACCACCTGTTCTGCATAGCGGCCGAGTAGCTCCACCTGCGGTGAGGTCAATGCCGTTCCCATGGAAGCGACACAGGCATCGACGCCGCTGAGCACGACTCCCAGAACGTCGAAGTACCCTTCCACCAGCACGACCCGGCGCGACTCGCGGATCGCCGGCCGGGCACGATCCAGACCGTAGAGGATGTGGCCCTTGCGGAACGAGGGAGTTTCGGCGGTGTTGATGTATTTGGCGCGATCGTCACCCAGCGTGCGTCCGCCGAAGCCGACCAGACGACCGGCAGGGGTCCGAATCGGAAACATCAGTCGATTACGGAAGCGATCGTAGAAGCGACCTCCAGAGCGTTCCGAACGAGCGACCAGCCCCGCCTTCTCCAACTGAGCGTTGCTGAACTTGCGCGCGCAGAACTCCAGCAGCGAGCGCCAGCTGTCGGGCGCGTACCCGATGCGGAACTCTTCGATCGCCTCGGTCGACACGCGACGCTTCTCGAGATAGCGCCGGGGAACCTCGGACCGTTGCAGCTGGTCCCTGAAGAAGGACTCGGCGGCTTCGAGGACGTCGCCCACATCGTCGCCCCGCTCGACACCGTCACTCGCGGGAAGCTGAATGCCGTAGCGACGAGCAAGGCTCTCGATGGAGCCGACGAAGTCGTCGCCGGTCACGGCCATGTGGAACTTGAGGGCGTCCCCCCCCGCACCGCAGCCGAAGCAGTAGTAGAGCCCACGGTCCGGGTCCACGGAGAACGATGGCGTCTTCTCCTTGTGAAACGGACAGAGCCCCAGCAGTCGCTTGCCGCGACGCTCCAGCCGCGTCTGGTCGGACACGAGATCGACCAGATCGATCGCGTCCCGCACTGCCTGAACCGCTGAATCCGGTATCGACCGAGCCATCTCGGGAGCCTATACGCGCACCACAGGCTTTTCGTTCTCGGCCGGCCACAAACAGAGCCGCCACACGGACGAGGTCAACTTCGCAGCTCGACGATCGTCGCCCCGTTACCTCCCTCGGTGTCATCGGCTCGGCGGTGTCTGGCCACGGCGGGGTGGGCCTCGAGAAACTCGCGCACCGCGGACCGCAAGCGCCCGGTCCCGTGCCCGTGGATGACCCTGACCCGTGAGTGGGCGCCCAAGGTCGCCTGATCGAGATACGCCTCGAGGGTGTCGAGTGCGGGCTCGACGCGCTGCCCGATCAGGTTGAGCTCGACAGCCACTTCCCGAGACCCGGCCCCCTCCGAAAGCGCAGGCGATCGGCGGCGCTCCTTGCGAGAGCGTCCGCCGGGCGAGCCTTTCACCCGACGCAGCTCCGCTACACGGCACCGCAGTCGCTTGCCCCGCACCACGACCTGGGCTTGCTGACCTTTGATCGATTCGAGACTCCCCTCCCAGCCAAGACTCACGTGTTTGACCACGTCGCCAGCATTCACGTCTCCCGGCTCGCCGAGGTTCGGCTGTGAAGACGGGGCAACCTCCGGCCCTCGTGGCCGATCGGCCATGACCTTCTCGACAATCCTCTGACGCGTCGAGCGCGCCGGCTTCGCCTCCCGCTCGGACAGCTTCTGGAGCTCCTGGTCCAGACGTCGCGTGGCCTCGGAACGAAACGACACGAGCTCCGACTCGAGCTGTCGCGACAGCTTCTGGCCCTTCGTGCGCAACTCCTTCTCGCGTTCCTCCAGCCTCGAGTTCAGGATCTCCTGGTCGGCCAGCAAACGCGCCAAGCGCTCTTCGTTCGCGCGAGCCCGCTGTCTGGCACTCTCGGCTTCCGCCATGAGCGCCTGCAGTGACAGCAGCTCGTCGCCAACCAGCTCCCGGGCCCGATCGATCCACTCGGAGGGCAGATCGAGCCGCCGAGCAAGTTCGATGGCATGACTCGGAGACGGCGCACCACGACGCGGCGTGAAGGTAGGCCGGCCACTCTCCTTGTCCAGCTCCATCGCCAGCGAGTCGGCGCCGTCGAGCCGCAGGGCTGCTGCTGCCAGCTCGATGAGATGAGTGGTCAGAACGGCATACGGCCCATTGTCTTCGAGGCGCTCGAGCAACGCCTGAGACAGAGCCGCGCCTTCCCCAGGAGACGTTCCGGTACCCACCTCGTCGAGCAGCACGAGAGCGCCATCGCGAGCCGCGTTCCAAGCCTCCTCGAAACGCAGGAGTCGGGCACTGAACGTCGACTGCTCCGCGAGGACGTCCTGATCGTCACCGACAACCGCAACGATCTCACGGAACCGAGGGATCCGGGTCCCTGCCTCGACCAGCACTGGAAGCGCGGCGAGCGACATCGCCACGATCAAACCCAGGCTCTTGAGAGCTACGGTCTTACCGCCTGCGTTGGGACCAGTGACGACGAGCACGCGCCGATCGCCGAAGTCGAGGTCGAGCGGAACGACTTCCCCACGATGGCCCGCCTGTCCCAGGACCGCTTCTCGGGCCCACGCCAGTCGCGGCTCCAGAAGTGGATGGCGCGCGCCAACCACTGACAGCCTGTTACCCGCGGTCTCGGGCAGCACTTCTCGAGCAGGCTCGTCGCTCCACTCCACGAATCTCGCGGAGACCGTGCGGGAAAATCCGTCGACCGCCTGGGCGAGATCGAGCCAGGCCAGGAGCTCGAAGGCCTGCAGGATCTGTGGACACCGGGCCGTGACCATCGCTTCCAGCTCACCGATGATCCTCTGGACTTCGACGGCCTCGTCGCCACGCAGCCCCTGGAGGGCGTTGTTGCCCTCGACGAGATCCAGAGGTTCGAAGTAGTAGCTCCTGCCGGTCCCCGAGCGCCCGTGAACAAGACCTGGCAGCTGGCCTCGGCTACCGCTCGGCAGCAACACGGTCAGTCGACCCTCGCGAGAGGTGACGGTCTCCTCTCCCAGGGTTTCTCGATGGCTGCGCACGTACGTCTCGAACCGACGCTGGAGCTCGACTCGCTCGCTGCGCAGCTGCTGCCTCAGGCGCAGCAACTTGGGACTGGCGTCGTCTCGAAGGCGACCGTCTCGATCAAACACCCCAACGATACGCGCGAGAAGGGAGCTCGTGACGAGCTCGCCCGGAACCTCAGGATCACGGAGATCCAGGAATTGCAAAGGCAGCTGGTCCAACCCGTCGGTTGATTGTTGGAGTTCGTCGACACGATTGATCGCGTCGAGTCCCTCGAGGAGTAAAGACCAGTCGGTCGGCTCCATGCGCCTCCCGCGGCGCAGTCTCTCCGTCAAGGGCAGGATCGGATCTTCGAGACTCGGTACGACCCGGCCGTGCTCGGCAATCAGCCCCGAGAGCTCGAGGTGCAGCTGTCGCTGCTCGTTCAGCGCCCCTGGATCGTCGAGCGGCCGGAGCGCTCGAATTCTCTCGCGGCCAGCGTCCGTGGACGCAAACGTCGTGATCACTTCGAGAACGTCGAAGAACTGCAGCGACTGCAGGGTCGCGGCGCTCGCGACTCCTGAGTCAGCCACCTCTACTTCTTCTTCGACGGGCTGCGAGTCGTCGCGGTCGTCGGGTTTCTCGACCATCGTCGTTGCTCTTGGACTGCCTTTCGGCTGATCTGTCGGACGGGACTCTCAGCGGACTCTCATGACGCGGTCACGCTACGACAGCAACCGCTGGGTTTCTTGGAGCCGAGACTCCAAACCACAAGACCGGCATCCGCCTCTCTTACTTCTCCCTGGCGAGGCGCACCAGCGAAGCCACTGGATTGCGGACCGCCCGGCGGGCACGAGAGAGCGGACGGCCGCACGCGGCGGCCGCTTCTGATGGACTCGTCACCGGCTCGAGCCCCGTGCTGGTCCCAGTCGAGCGAGCCAACCCCCTGAAAAGTTGGCTCAGCTCATCACGCGAGACCGAGTCGACGCTCTTCCGCCAGCTTGCGCAGAATCTTCTTGCGCGCCTGAACGGCTTTGCGCTTGCGCTTGACGGACGGCTTCTCGAAGTGCTGGCGCTTCTTGAGCTCGGTGAGGATTCCTTCCTTCTCGCACTTGCGCTTGAAGCGCCTCAATGCGTTCTCGAACGACTCCTCGTCACGAACCTGGACTATCGGCATACTCAGATCACCTCACATTCGAAATCGGTTTCCCGTGCGGACTCGAGCGGTAACCGCGAATCCGGGCTCCGGGGAGCCATCCATTCTGTGCGACCGGAGCCCTCCCGTCAACCTCTGGCGAGTAGACACCCGAGGCCCACCGTGGCAACGGCGACCGAGACGTTCGCCCAGCGCCCGCAAGGAGTGATCGGGGGACGGCAGCTGTTCGTGCGATCCCCCAGGTGAGATAAGCCAGTTGAGATCAGCCGGTTGAGATCAGTCCAGTTGAGATCAGCCGGTTACGTCGAAATCTGTCCGATACGTCGTCCAGACATCCTTCTGCTTCTGGAAGTACACAGCGGCCGCGCCGCCACCTGCATCGGGATCCTTGACGTAGAACCAGCCGATGTACTTGCCGTCCTCGAATTCACGGATGTTGCGCAGGTTGACGGGACCCAGCAGCTCCCGGACCTGAGGCTCGGTCATTCCGTTCTCGACCTGATCGAAGCGCTCTTTTGTCATGTAGCGCATGTCCTGGACCCACGCGAGGCGTTCCTTCAACTCCTCGTTGTCCGGATCGACCTTGAGCGCTTGCTCCAGGATGTCGGAAGCGCGCTTGTAGTCGCCCCCTTTCTCCACGAACTCGTTGGCCGTGATCAGATCTTCATCGCTCTTCAGGCGGAACGCCGCAAGCTGCTCGGGCGTGAGCTCTTCACCCTGGGTGGGCGGATCGTTGTTGATGTAGGTCACCAGGCGAGTCATCAGCTCGTTCGCCTTGTTGCCCACGTCAGTGGCCAGAGTCTCGGCCTCGGCCTGGGCGGCCTCGAGAGCCGCAGCCGCGTCTTCCGCATCGCCGAAGTCTTCTGCAGCGATCTTGGCTTCCAGATCGGCGAGCTGCTGCCTGAGACCACCGAGCTCGTCTTTGATGCCCTCGAGGGCAGTCCACTCCTCGGCACGAGCGGCTGACGCCTGTTCTTCTTCGCTCGGACCGCAGGCAAGACTGAACACGGCGAGGGTCAAGATACAGACCACTCCCAGCTTCCTGACTATCGACATGTCGCAACCCTCTCTGATGTGAAATTGGAGAAGGAATGATACACCAGCCACGAGCCCTCCGGGTGAGGCCGGGAGACGATCACCGAGGTCGTCGACACGTGTCGATGACCGACCGACGGAGGGCCCGGGAGGATGGTCCCGCATAGGCCCTAAACCACTCAAAAAGAACCGCTTCGTCTCTCGCCAACCTTGACACTCGCAGCTCTAGACGGGAAAATCGAACGTTCCGCAAGTCTCGATAACTTGCGCTTGCCAGGACTCCGTTTCAGACCATCCGTTTCTGACCAGTCGTCACTTTTTCTTCAGTCCATTCGATTTCCCATCAGCCCGCAACCGAAGGATGCCGATCTCATGACCGAGCACGACGAGGTTCAATCCCAGTCCAACGAGGCCGACACCATCGATCGACCCGCTCCCGCAGCGGAATCGGCCGCCGAGCCGACGGCTGCGCTCGCCGAGGTTCTCGAAAGCGTGATCGGGGGCGTGCGCTCCAAGCTGACCGAGCAACTCGACGAGCTCAGCAGCTCGTTCTCAGAGCGCATGAACGAGGTCCTGGGTGACGAGCAGCAGCGACGAGACGAGCTGGCCGCGACCCTCGACTCCGAGAAGCGACGTTTCGATCAGGAGAGGCAGGACTTTCAGGCTGAGATGCGCCGCTTCGCCGACGAGAGTGCCGATCTCAAGCAACGTCTCGAACGAGTGACGCAAGAAAGCGAACAGGCTCGTAGCGAGCTCCAGCGCGCCAACGAAGAACAGAAACAACAGATCCTCGCGCTCGCTGAGAACCAGGCTGCGACCGCCGAGGAGCAGGCGATCGAGGAGGGCGAGGCCGAGAGCGACGCCACCGCCCGCGAGGCCGGCCGGCTCAGGCAGGCCATCGCACGGCTCGACGAAGCCCCGACGCAGGCGGAGATCTTGTCTCGATTGCTCGAAGAAGCCACCTCGTTTGCGTCTCGCGCGGCCTTGCTCATCGGCCCAGACGAGCTGAGCGGCGATGACGACCGGCTCAAGCTGTGGAACGGCATCGGCTTCGGCGAGTCGCTTGCCGGCCAGGCCGTCGCACCACCGCAAACCTGGGCGGCAGCGCTCTCGGGTGATGCCACGTTGCTGCTCGAGGGATCTCGAGGAGACAACCTCGCCTCCATCCTCAGCGATTCGGAGCCGCAACAAGCGCTCGTGATTCCATTCATTCTACGAGACAGCACCCGAGCCCTCTTGTACTGCGACGACGGCGGCCACGACGATCTGGCGGACGACGAGTCACTTCAGATCCTGTGCTTCTCGGCCGCACAAGCTCTCGAGACCCTGCCGCTGCGCTCTCTACGGCCGTCCGCCACCCTCGGGCTACCGCTGCGCACCGCCGAGCACGAATCCACAGAAAGCACCGAGCCAGAGCTAGACGACGAGTCCGGCGGCGGTGAGGCGGCGACTCTCGCC
>JANQPS010000046.1 GCA_028285365.1 Thermoanaerobaculia bacterium
ACCTACTGAGCGCTCAGATCGCGGTTTTCGCGGTGATGGCAGCGGTCCCGGCTCTCGCTGTGGGATGGTGGCCGCTTCGTCGAGAGCGTCGCGCCTGGATCGGCTTGGGCGTCGGAGCAGCGCTGTTCCTGGCGCTGACGCTGCCGATGATCGTGGCTCAGTCTCGATCGACCGCCGGCGAGTCTTTCGAACGTTCTCTCGAGACGGTACGAGCGCAGTCTGCTCGGCCCGCTCACTATCTCGAGAGCGCTTGGCCGATGCTGGTGCCAGCTCCTGGCGTCGCCGAGGCTGAGCGACCGTCCCAGCGCGCGTTCTGGCCCGGCACCGTGCGAATTGTCTTGGCTCTCACCGCGCTCGCCGTGGGCTGGCGACAAAAGGACTTTCGCCGCTTTGTCGTGGTCCTGGGACTGGTCCTCGTGACGAGCCTGATCCTGTCGATGGCAGCGCATCTGGAGCTGGGCGGCCTCTCGCTGATCGGCGTCTTGCGCGCGCTTCCAGGCGTTTCACAGATCAGGAGCTTCTTCAGGTTTGCTCTGTTCGCTCAGCTCGCGACGGCGGGTCTTGCGGCCTTGGCACTGGAGCAGCTGCTGCGCTGGTCTCGAGAGCGCGTGAGCGCGAGGTCGGCGGCAGGCGTCGTCGCGGCTCTGGCACTCGTCGCGGTGATCGACGTGCGGCCGACCATTGGAGAGATCCAGGCGCTACCACCGCTCTCCGCAGATCTTGGGTGGTTGACTTGGGTCGAAGACAACACCGACCCCGACACTGCCTTGGCGTTCTTACCGTTCCCGGAAGGGCGACGGTCGAGGGACTATCTCGGAACGGCGCAGTGGATGTACTGGCAGACGCGTCACTGGCGACCCATGGTCAACGGCTACTCGGGTTTCTTCCCGAGGCGCTTCCGAGAGCTCAAGGACGCGATGGAGAGCTTCCCGTCGCAGAAGGCGCTTCTGGCACTTCGCGAAGCGGGAGTCGACTATTGCGTCGTTCACCGCCTCGTCATCGAGAGCTCGCCTCCCCCAGACCCGAACGGAGCGGTTCAGCTCGTCCAGGTCTTCCGTGACGAGGAGAACGCACTCGCCGTTTTCGAACTCCTCGAGAGAGACCACAGCGAGGACTGACGAGCCCTCGAGGTGTGCGCCCAGGGCATCGTCTGCCTCACTTCATGCTTGGCGATCTCTACTCTTCGGTGGGGGCCAACGCTCCCATCGCGGCGTTGAGGTACTTGCTGAAGGGATCGGTGTCCGGGTCGCGGTGCCACTCGTACTCGGTGGCGTTGGCAATGCCGACGGCGGTCTCTTCTCCGAATAGCTTAGAGATGAGCGCGAGGCTCATGTCGATACCAGCCGAGACGCCGGAAGAGGTGATGAATTTGCCGTCCTCGACCCAGCGAGCTTCTTCTTGCCACTCGGTCTTGGGGCCCTGAGCAGCGACGAAGGCGAACAGCTGCTTGGTGCCGGTGGCCTCCTTGCCGTCGAGTAGGCCGGCTTTGCCCAGGATCGCGGAGCCAGAGCAGACGGAGGTGACATAGCTCGCCTCATCGGAGCGCTCACGCAGCCAGTCGAGGAGGGGCTCGCTCTGAAGAGCCTTCAGCGTCCCGAAGCCACCCGGGACCAGGATGATGTCGAGCTTCGGCGCGTCCGCTAGGGAGGTCTCGGCAATGACCTTGGGAGCGAGCGACTCGGGGTAAGCGCCGGCACTCGACGGTACCGGTCCCGCCTCCTCCGCGAGCATGTGAATGCGCAGCCGGTTGGCACCGACGTTCATGAACATCTCGAGCGGACCAAAGACGTCGAGCGGCTCCCAGCCTGGATAGAGGACCACCCCGAGATGGAGTGGCTCGCTCGAGCCGTCGCCTGGTGTCGATTGGGCAGTGGCGGGTTGGGTCATGAGAATCGCTGCGAGGAGTGCCAGGAGAGCGAGGCGAGTGCCGCGACCCCCGTTGGAATGGTGACTGCTGGACATCGAGTTGTCTCCATGGTCGAGCTTCTGGTGAGAAAAGTTCGTGGTGTCATGTCTGAGAGGTGTAGTGGGGAGGTGTCGAATCGCCTCACGACTTGGCGAGCTCTTCTTCGACGCTGGTGATCTTCTCAGCCATCGATTGGTCGCGGTCCGTGCGGGTGCCGAAGCGCAGGGTGCTCGAGATGCGGGGCGCGCCCATCTCGTGGACCACCTCGTGACACCGTTTGATGGCGGCCATCACGTCGTCCCACTCACCCTCGATGTTCGTGCCGTAGGCGTGCATCGCATAGTCGAGCCCCGCTTCGTCGAGAACCCGCTGACATGCCGCCACGTGTTTGGAAACGGAGACGCCGACTCCAATGGGAACGACGCACAGATCAGCCATGAGTTTCATCTTGCGAGCACCTTTGAATCTGAACCGGGCAACCGCCCGAGGTGATGCTAGCCGAGCATGTTAGCGATCCATCGAACCGTGCGGTGTCGGGCGCTGGAGAGCGCAGCGAGACGTCGACGGTGTGCGGCGATCGGTTGGCGTCGTGCTCTCGACTGCGGTTCGCGCGTCGTGCTTTCGATCAAGGTGGGGTAGTGACTCGTTGGTCTCTTCGATCACCGAATCTGCGAAGATCCGCCTCGATGAGCGCGCAGCACGTTACCAAGGTCAGTCGACCCGGCGGTCCGGCAGCACTTGGACCGAGGACGAGCCTCGAGCGCCTGCCCAGGGTGATACGCGCACTGAAGAGCTTTTCCCTGGACTCCTTCATGCTCTTCTCCGTGCCCTTTGGGCTCGTGGGGCTCCTTGGGCTCTTGGGGCTCTTGGGTTCGCTCTCGGCCTGTTCACAGGCGCCCTCGGAGCCAGAAGTCGAAACTCCGAATGGGGGACTGGCGATCGAGACGCCCGAAGTCTCCGGTCCGCAGCCATGGACGTCGACCGATCTGCCGTCTTCTGTCGGCGCCACTCGATTTGTCGTGATGTCGGATCGCACTGGCGGTGAGCGGCCTGGCGTCTTGGCGGAGGCGGTCGAGCGGGTCAACCTGCTGCGCCCCGACTTCGTGGTCTCCGTGGGCGACCTCATCGAGGGGTTCAACGACGACCGGGACGCCCATCGGGCGGAGTGGGACGAGCTCGAGGACATCGTCTCGCGACTCGACATGCCGTTCTTCTTCGCAACCGGCAATCACGACGTCTCCAATCAGGAGTCGCTCGACGTCTGGCGGGAGCGCCACGGGCCGACCTACTATCACTTTCGAGTTGGCGACCTCCTATTCCTGATCGTCGACACCGAAGACCCTCCGCCGCCGCCGGATCCGGAGATGGTCGCGGCCGGCCCGCGGCTCGGCGAGCTGTCTCGCACCGACCACGCGGCGTTCCGCCGCGAGCTCGCCAAGCTGTTCGATCACGACGGAACCCAGGACGTGGCCATCAGCAATGCGCAGATCGAAGAGCACGAGCGTGTCCTCCGCGACAACCCGGCTCGTTGGACATTCGTGATCCTGCACAAACCGGCGTGGCAGGGAGACCCGCACCCGAACTTTCTGCGGCTCGAGGCAGCCTTGGCAGATCGCGACTACACGATGCTGGCCGGACACATTCACAACTACAGGCGAACGTCTCGCAATGGTCGGGACTACATCCGGCTGGGCGCGACTGGCGGTTCGTACCATCATCCGGACGACGCGGGGACCTACGATCACGTTCTGCTCGTGACCCTGACCGACGAAGGACCGACGTTTGCGAACCTGCTGCTGGAGGGCATCCTCGACGTCGAGGGCCGCCGCCAGCACCGCTTTACCGAGAAGGGACTCGAGCCATTTTTTCAGTGAGATCTTGCCTCTTGCTGCTGTGTCTGGGAACAGCGATGACGGCTGCACCAACCGTTGCTCAGGTCAACGCCGAGAACATCCGCGCGGACTTCGGCTCGGAGAAGTGGCAGGCCGGGGCTGAGGTCAGTGCCGCACTGCGCGACGGCAACAGCGATACGTTGGCACTCGGTCTGGGCTTCAGGCTGCAGCGACTGCGGTCGTTCGAAGACCTGAGCGCCGAAGAGCTCGCCTATCGCTCGCCCCGCAAGCGACTCTTCTTCGTCGCGAACTTCTCCTTCGAAGAGGAGAACGACGAGCGTTCCGTAAATCAAGGGTTTGCTCATGCGCGCTACACGCGTTTCGTCAGGCCCAGGATTGGTTGGGAGGCCTTTGGTCAGATCCAGTTCGACGAATTCACTCGTCTCGACCGGCGAGTCCTGCTCGGCGGAGGACTTCGGGCTGCGCTCGTGGAGACCGCAAAACGCCAGGTGTACTTGGGAGCGGCCGTCATGGTCGAACAGGAACGCATCGATGAAGAACTGGTTCGGGCCAAAAGCGAGCCAGGATCACTCGAAGAGCGTCTCGAGGGTGAGGTCGTTCGCTCGACCAACTACTTCACGATCCGCTGGACCTTCGATGAAGAACGTGTCGTCTTCTTGAGCACGACCTACGCGCAGCCCCGAGTCGATGATGTCGACGATTTTCGCTTGCTCGAGGAGGCCACCTTGTCGGTCAGGCTGAGCGAGCGCCTGGGACTGAACGTCGCTCTGACGATCAAGCATGACAACCAACCGCCACTCGGCGTCGAGAAGACCGACGTCGAGCTCAGCAACTCGTTGACGATTCGGTTCTGATCTCGAAGCGCTTTTCGAGAGTCAGGGTGAGAACCATCGAGCCAGGCTAGACGGCGCCCGGAGACTTTGGGGGAGTTCGACAGTGACGGAGTTTCGCTACGGAGTCGTCGGAGCCGGCATGATGGGCTTCGAGCACATCGAGAACGTTCGACTCATCGACGGCTCCGAGGTGGTGGCCGTCGCTGATCCGGACCTCGGCCGACGGGAGCTGGTCGAGAGTCGCTACGGGGGTCGGGTCGCCGCGTTCGAGTCGACCGACGAGCTGCTCGCGAACACCTCGCTGGATGCGCTCGTCATTGCGAGCCCCAACCACACTCACGCCGACGTCGTCGGAGACGTTTGGGCTTCCGGTCTCCCGCTGCTGGTGGAGAAACCGTTGGCGACGACAGCCTCCGACGCAAAGAGGCTCGTCGAACTGGCCGCGGACCAGGATCGGGTCGTTTGGGTCGGCATGGAGTACCGCTACATGCCGCCGATTGCCAAGCTGATCGAAGAGGTGCACGCCGGTGTCGTCGGAACTCCCCGGATGCTGGCCATCCGAGAACATCGTTTCCCGTTCCTTCCCAAGGTGGGTGACTGGAACCGCTTCAATCGCAACACCGGCGGCACTCTGGTCGAGAAGTGCTGCCACTTCTTCGACCTCATGCGTCTGATCTTGCAGGCCGAGCCGATTCGGGTTTTTGCATCGGCGGCACAGGACGTCAACCATCTCGACGAGCGCTACGACGGTGAGGTTCCCGACATCTGGGACAACGGGTTTGTCGTCTTCGACTTCGAGAGCGGCGCACGAGCCCTGCTCGACCTATGCATGTTCGCGGAGGCGTCCAAGCATCAGGAGGAGCTCGCGGTAACCGGCGAGCTGGGCAAGGTGGAGTGCTTTTTGCCAGCGTCGACGTTGCGACGAAGCGTGCGCGCTACGCGCTCCTACGAGGACGTGGACGTGCCAAGAGACGAGCGTCTCGAGAGCGTTGGCTCACACCACGGATCGACCTACCATCAGCATGTCGCCTTTCAGCGCGCCGTGCGGGCAGATGGACGAGTGGAGGTTTCGGTGGAAGATGGCTGGAGTGCGGTTGCCATGGGCATGGCGGCCCAGGTGTCCGCGTCGGAGCGTCGCGTCGTAGAGATGGCGGAGGTCGTGGACTAGAAGAGGCTGGCCCCACGATCTGGAGCTCTCGAGCTCTCGTCACTCCGGAAGCGCGGGCGAACTGATCTCGGAGCGTCTTCGTTCGCAGCGTCTAGAAGTACCAGAACATCAGAGCCACGGTTGCCGCGCACAGTGCCGCTGACCACGCGAGATCGTTGCGCCACCACGTGACCTGACCAGCACGAAGCGCCGGCACGAAGATCATGGCTGTCGCGACTGCGCCGATCCCGGCGGCTAGCTGGGGATTGACGACCTCGGCGGCAACGACACCACCAAGACCCAACAGGCCGACGGCAAGCAGGACGATGCGGAGCAGTACGGCCGTGAGCGCGCGCGGCTCCGAGCCGTGCAGTGTGACGAAGGTGTACTTCGTCGCGCCCGTCCCGTCGTCACCCGGTCGACCGGACGTCGCGCGGCTCACGATCCAGTTCGTCAGAGCGCACAGGCACAGCGTCAGAAACACGCGGTGCAGGAAGTTCAGGCGATCTCCCAGGAGCTGAACGAGACCAGGAGACTGCAATGCAAGCTGGTCGTAGAGGGCGACCAATCCAAACGAGAACACCGGGCAGAGGAGAATGCCTGCGAGGGCACCATGTCGGTTGGCTCCACGCCAGAACATCCCGAGCGCAAACGCCACGACCAGTCCGGGAGTGAAATGCGCCGCCTGCGACGACACTCGCAGGAAGAAGTTGCCGCCACCCGTCGGGTCGTAGGTCAGGAGTGCGAGCGCGGCCGAGCCCGAGATCAAACCGGCGATGACCCAGCGGCCGAGTGGCAGCAGGCTCGAGTCGTCAGCGTCGGGACGCAAGTACTTCTTGTAGAGGTCGAACGTCACCAGGGTCGATGCCGAGTTCACCATGGAGTCGATCGAAGACAGGATGGCGCCGATCAGACCGGCCATGATGATGCCCATCAGCCCGTAACCCATCGGGACGACCAGCTTGATGAGCTCGGGCATCGCTGCGTCGGGATCGATCCCGTGTCCTGGCAGGCGGGCGTCGAAGAGCTGGGCTGCAGCCACCCCTCCGGCAATCGCAAAGAAGGGGATCGTCAGCTTGAAGAAGCCGGCGACGACGATACCCAGCCGCGCTTCGCTGTCGGAACGGGCGGCGAGCGCCCGCTGGACGATCGGCTGGTTCGTGCTCCAGTAGAAGCAGTGGAGAATGAGCAGCCCGCTGAGTGCCCCGGTCCAGGGGAGGTCGGGATGACTCGGTGGCAGGTAGAGATGCATCTTCTGCTCGACGGCTGGCCTGGCGAGGTCGTGGGCCATCATGCCGTTCCAGCCGCCGACTTCGGGTTGCGCAAACGTGAGACCGGCGACCACCACACCGGCGATCAAGAGCAGCACCGACTGCAGGACATCGGTGTAGACGACGGCTTTGAGTCCACCGAAGATCGTGTACGTCGCCGTGATGATGGCCAGCGCGACGACCCCCTGGGTATACGACACCGCGATCGGGGTTTCGGAGAGCAGCAGCCCGAGGGATCGGGACCCGATATAGAAGGCTGCGGTCAGCTGGACGACCACCACGACGATGACGATGGCTGCGTAGAGCGCCCGACTGCGATCGTCGTAGCGCAGGCCGAGGTATTCCGAGAGGGTATACAGGCCCAGCTTGCGGTAGACCGGCAGGAAGCCGTAGGCCAGCAACATCAGGGCGGCAATTGCGCCGAGCTCGAAGTGGCCCTGGGCGAAGCCGATGGAGTAGCCAATTCCGAGCATGCCGACCAGGTGGTTGGCACTCACGTTCGATCCGAAGATCGATCCCGCCACTCCCCACCACCGCACCGAACGGCCGGCGAGGAAGAAGTCTTCTGCGGTGTTCTCGCGGCGCGCGGCGATGAGCCCAATCGCCATCACCGCGATCAGCGAGCCGAAGAACAGGAGGAGGTCGAGGGGGCCGAGCATCCGGCTACTGTATCGGTGGGGCGAGGCTGATGAGCCAGCAGGGCGACGCGCGGTCTCGGCGGTTTGTCACGTAACGTCAACGACGGTGAGGCGCTCGTCGCATGTAGCCGACGGGACGAGGTCCCTCACTCCGTTCGGGATGACACTTCTGGGGTAGCGCTGGCAATACGCCACTGGAGGGATTGTCCTCCAGCCACCCCGAAGGGCCCGTCCGAGCACGGCGCCGGAGAGGGCGGCATTCGCGGGAGAGAGGCCGAACCGGGGACGCGGTGTGCTGCTTCGTCTTCCTTGATGGTTCGATCAGGCCGGAAAGCCTTGGCAGGAATCAACTCGATGTCGTCCCGCGGGCACGACCATGCTCCCGCAACGGGTCTACCCCGATGAGCGCGGCGCCCGAGAGGGCGGCATTCGCGGGAGAGAGGCCGACCGGGGGACGCGGTGTGCTGCTTCGTAGTCCTTGATGGTTCGATCAGGCCGGAAAGCCTTGGCAGGAAACCAACTCGATGTCGTTCCGCGGGCACGACCATGCTCCCGCAACGGGTCTACCCCGATGAGCGCGCCGCCCGAGAGGGCGGCATTCGCGGGAGAGAGGCCGACCGGGGGACGCGGTGTGCTGCTTCGTCGCCCTTGAGGGTTCGATCAGGCCGGAAAGCCTTGGCAGGAACCAACTCGATGTCGTCCCGCGGGCACGACCATGCTCCCGCAACGGGTCTACCCCGATGAGCGCGCCGTCCGAGAGGGCGGCATGCGCGGGAGAAAGGCTGACCGGAGGGGCTGCTATTCAGCAGCCCCGAAGGGAGGTCAGGGAGGGAAGGGTCCGCGGTAGGTGGTATCGCGGATCGGTGTGCTCCATTGCTCGAGGCCACTCGAAAGCGAGATTGAGCGCAGGCTGAAAGGTGCGTTCTGCACCTCGTCACCATTCCTCCAGGCGTGTGGCGGAGTCTGGAAGATCACGGCAGTGTCGGTCACGAAGAACGGTGCGTACGACGTGAAAGCGTCGAACTGGCCGAGTTGCTTGCCCTCGATCGAGAAGATGTTCCAGCGATGTGTCGATCCTGCGGTCGCCAGATCTCCGAGCATCGCGCTGACGAGGATCTGCTCCCTGGTCACCGAGAAGAACTGTTGACCCTCACCGTCGAGGCGTTGTGCCGCGGGCACCACGACGTCAGCCACGCGAGGGGCGACCGGGCTGCTCTGAGCAATAGCACCTGAAGTCCTGTCGAACGAAAGACTGCCGGCGGTCAGCTGCGGGGCGGTGCTACCAGCGTCGTCGAGGATCAGAGCGCCGCGTGCCGGAGTGTTGATGGCTTCCCAACTGAGGTCGAAGCCGGAGGCGGTCGCAACCGCCGAGAGACGAAACGAACCGTTGAGGTCGTCCACGACCTTGCCGACGACTCCAGAAGGCAGATCAGCGCTCGACGAGCGGAGAAGTCGACCGGCGGAGTCGAGAACGGCGATGGTCAAGGCTCCGGGACGTGCCGCAGTCGTCTGGGCGAGGAGCTCACCGCCAGCGGACGCCAGAGGCCGCTGCGCCTCGTCGCTGTGCCACCTGATGTTGCCGGAATCGAGATCGAGCGCATCGATCCCGCCTTCGGAGCTCATGGTGTAGACCACTCTCGCCTGCGCGTCGACGACGACTCCTGGCATGAGCTCGTAGCTCTGCGCCGAGGCGAGCGACGTCATGAAGAGGAGTCCGAGCGAGACTGCCAGGACACTCGCGCCGCGCCCGAAGCGTGACTGATGCCGGGCGCCTGAGTGTGGGATCGCCTTGTGGTGAAGTCGCATTGGAGTGCCCCCTGCTTTGAGTCTTTCGACCTCTTCGGCTCTGAGGTCGACGTGCCCACGCGGCCCCAAACGCATGTGCTCGATGGATTGACTTGGCTGCCGGCTGAACCGTAACCAATACATGATCAGATACGTGATCAGCCGGTCGCGATACGGAGATGATACACGAGCCACACTATGCAAGAATGACCAAAACAACGCGTCTGCGGTTAGGGGCGGCCGCTGGCATCCAGGTGTGACTTCTTTGGGGGGTACGGCTCATGGTTCGCGCCGCGTCTCGTTCGTTTCGTTTGCTCTCGATTGTCGCAGTAGGGCTGCTCTCGAGCTCCTCTTTCGTCTTCGGCCAACCTGTCGTCGACGAGGACGATCCCAACATCCCGACGAACAATCCGGTGGTTCTCCAGGGGCCGAGTCCGGCAACCGGTGGCCAGGCGGAGGGGATCACGAACAACCCGGTCTCGGGTGCGATCAACACGTTGGCGCCGCACCCCTCGAACGCGAACATCATGTACGCCGGATCCGTGAACGGCGGCATCTGGCGAACGACGAACGCACAGAGCAACCCGCCGACCTGGACGCGGCTCACGTCGAATCAACTGTCGCAGTCGATCGGAATCGTGGCGTTTGATCCAACGGACGCGACTGGCAACACCTTGGCCGCAGGGATCGGACGCTTCAGCAGCTTCGGCCGCCGAGGTGGCTCTCGTTCAGGCGTCTACAAGACGACGGACGGCGTCACCTTCAGCGACATCGACGGCACGCAGATGGACGGCCGGAACATCGTGGGGATTGCTCCTCGCGGCGACACCATCGTTGCTGCTGTCGACATTGCGGATTCTTTTACGTGCCCCAACATCGGGATCTGGCGTACCACCGACAACGGTACGAGTTGGTCACAGATCACCAACGGCATTCCGCGTGGTACCGCGGACGCCCTGGCAAGCGACCCTTCCAGCACGTCGACTCTGTACGCCAGTATCGTCTTCGCTCAAGCATGCGACGGTGCTTCCAACGGCATCTACAAGAGCACTGACACAGGTGCCAGCTGGAGCAAGGTCAGTGATGCGACGATGGACGCACTGCTCATCGAGAACGGGGGAGTCAACGTCGACATTGCGGTCGGTACAGGCAGCGTCTTCGTCGCCATCGTGCCAGGTAATGGCCTGCTCGGTGGAGTGTTTCAGTCGACCAACGGTGGCACGTCGTGGACCTCGATGGACCTTCCGGGAACTATTGAGAACCCGGGCAGCGGCTTTGTCGGCGTCCACGCGGGAGGGCAGGGCAGCATCCACAGCTCGCTCGCGGTGGATCCGACCGATGCCGATATCGTCTACGTTGGTGGCGATCGTCAGCCACGCGGATTCCAGGACCAGGGGTCGTTCCCCAACTCCCTCGGAGCCGTCAACTTTTCCGGGCGCCTCTTTCGCGGAGATGCCGGCCTCGCCTCCGGAAGTCAGTGGACTTCGCTGACGCACAGCGGCACCGCGAGCAACTCTTCACCCCACGCGGACTCGCGCGTGCTGGTCTTCGACTCGACCGGCCGACTCTGGGAAGGTGATGACGGCGGTATCTACGAGCGCACGTCCCCCAGGACGACAACTGGAGACTGGATCGACAAGAACGGCGATATCCAGGTCACCGAGCAGCACAACACCGGCTACGACGCTCTCAACGACATCCTGATCAACGGCAACCAGGACACTGGCAGCAGCAATCAGACTGCAGCCAACGGCATCACCTGGGCGCAGATCACCCAGGGAGACGGAGGCGACTCGGTCGCCGGGCCTCACACGATCGCGAACCAGTCGGTTCGCATCTCGAGCTTCCAGAATTTCGGCAATCCCTTCAGACGAACCTTCGACTCGAGCAACAGCCAGCAGACGGGAACCTTCTTGACCCCGCTCACCATCAGTGGTCCGACCTTCGCCCCGCAGTTCACCACACCGGTTGGCCTCAATCGGGCTGCCGCGAACCGCGTGGTCGTGGGTGGCGGCAATGGTGTCTACGAATCACTGGATCAGTTGAACACCCTGAGCCAGATTGGTGCCGGCATCGTTGCGCTCGGCTCTACCGGGGGTGGGTCCATCGAGGCGGGCCACGCGAGCAACGCGGATCTTCTCTACGTGACCGGCTGCTCGGGAAGCAGCTGCTTCGACACCGTAGGCGGTGTCGATGGAGTCTGGGTGCGCACGACCAACGGTGGCGCGCTCGCTCACGTGCTTGGCGACAGCTCGACCATCTTCGTCGGCGTCACCGTCGATCCGGACGACGTCACTCACGCCTTTGCGGTGGACGACGCCGGCAACATCTACGAGACCACGAATACGGGCTCCACCTGGAGTTCCGTGACTGGCAACTTCGCGAGTCTCAACATGGGAGTGCCGCGCTCGATCGAGTTCGTCAACAGCTCGAAAGGTGACGGCGTGTTCGTGGGTGCGGATCGGGGCATCGCTCTGGCGCTCGCCTCCGCGAGCTTCTCGACATGGACCGAGTACTCAGCGGGGCTGCCGAACTCGCCGGTCTACGAGATGATTTACGACCAGCCGAGCGACACGCTGGTCGTCGGCACGCTGGGTTCGGGGTCGTTCAAAGTGGACGCGATCTCGACCGGCGTTCAGGGCGAGCTTTTTGCCGACGGCTTCGAGTCCGGAAACACGAGCGTGTGGAGCCTGACTGTCGAGTAGCAGGTTGCAGGAGCGTCACGAGAGGCCCAGCGCCGGAAAGCCGGTGTTGGCGGGGCCGATGAACTGCGACGCTCTCTCGAGGTAGCGTGCTTCTCAGAGGCCGCTGCCGACCTTCTCTCAGCGGGCGGTGCCCCGGTTCAGAAAAGGGGGCACGAGGTGACGGTCGTGGACGATCGCCGAGGGCCTCGAACCTTCTTGGAACCTTTTTGCCGCTCGGTTGTCTATGTCCTCGAAGGATTGGCGAAAACAGAAGCAGCCGGTCGACGTATTGAGTTAGTCGACGTATTGAGTTAGCGGAGTAGCGGGTCGACGCAACCGGTGATGACCCGGTCTTGTGACGGGTGTCGGGTCGAATCCGCGCCCGTCTCACAGCCGAAGCCCCCGACCCGAAAGAGCCATGGGGCCGGAAGGCCGTGTGAACCGACGAGGAGAGAGGATGATGGTGAGACACACGAGCAGAGTTTTCTTGCTACTGGCAGTCCTCGCGTTGGTTCTGGCTGCACCGTCTTCCGCCGAGCGCCACTCCGCGACTCAGGCCAAGACCCCCCAGCCCAAGCTAGTGCACTCGGTGCCCGTGCCCTATCCCGAGGTCCCGGAGGAGGAGCGCGTCGCGGGTCGGGTCATCGCCGAGTTCCTGGTAGATGAAGAGGGCCACGTCAAAGACGTCGAGATCGTTGATTCACTCGGCAAGGCTTTCGACGACGCCGTTCTCGGAGCGCTTCCTCAGTGGCGCTACGAGCCGGCCGAGCGTGACGGAGAACCGGTTGCCGTTCGCTACACGGTGAGTGTTCGCTTCGTTGCCGGCTAGAGCCACGAGCTACCGCGACTCGAGCTCGTTCTCCGATCGGTAGCAGAGAAACGACCGTTCATAGTCGGAGGCCTCCGACGATCGGGTGCGTGGCGTCGTATCTGGTCGTATCTGGACATCTGGCTCCTGCAGCCCGAAGAGTTCGTCCGGCGTCTGTGACGATCTGAGATGAGCCCGGCTTTGCCTCTCTGCCGGCGACGATGGCATCCGCGTCGTTCGGAACGGCCGGGTTTGTGAACCCGCCTGGAGTCCCTCGCGTTCTGGCGCACCCGCCTGAGGGATCTCAGGTGCGAGCCAACCGACATCGGCTTGTCCGGCGTATCCTTCGAGTCACCATTCGCATGGCTCGGCTGAGGCCGCGGCCCGTCTAGCCGCAGCTGGCCTGCCGCAGCTCACCTAGCGCAGCTGACCTATTTGCAGCTGACCCAATGCAGCTGACCTACTTGTAGCTGAAGAGTGACCATCAGGAGCGTGTAGATGACGACAAAGACGACGATCACGGGGAGGAGAGATCTCATGTTCGGACGCAGCGCCAGGCGCATTCTGATCACCACCCTCGGCTGCTTGCTGATGACGACTCTGTCCTTTGGACAAGCCTGGGACTGGTCGACCTCCAAGAACACGGTCGACGGAATCGAGCACACGTTGGCGGTGGCTCAACGGCCGCCCGGAGGTGAGTTCGACGTCATCAGACTCCATGGCTATCGAGGCGCCGGAGCCACGTCGCACGACGCGGCGGTGCTGTATCTGCCTGGGACCAACATGAACGGGACACTCGCTGTCGACCAGGAGGATCACAATCTGTGGCTCTACCTGGCGAAACGTGGGCTCGCCGTCTATGCGCTCGACTATCGGACTCACGCGGTGGGAAGCGGGGACCTCGACGACTCGAGCTTCATGAAGCAATGGACGATGGGGGCTTTTGTCGACGATGGGCTGGCGGCGTTGACGGAAGTGCGCCGACTGCACCCTGGAACGCCGGTTCTCCTCGCCGGGTTCAGTCGAGGCGTATCGCTCGCCTTTGGCGTGCTCTCGAGCTCTGAGCCGGGAGTGATCGATGGACTGATTGCCCTCGACGGCACGTTCAAGAGTCATCGTCTCGAGGGGAAGGCGACACGCTCTTCGGCACTCGCGGGTTTGGAGAGCTCGGGGAACTGGGCGAGTGACGTCGCGGCGGGCTTTGGTTGGGAGCGTCGTCAGACGCTCATGGAGCGTGCTGCAGCGGCGCCAGGCGGACCGCCTACAGAGGGGAGTTTCGCTAGCGTCGGCGACCAGCTGGCTCAGGTCCTCTACACCGCCTGGCGACCAGGTGGTCTGGCAAATGCGGTGGACGGCTTTTCCGATCCGGCCGTGCTCGCCGAGTTGCTTGCGGCCTACGATCGCTACTACCCGAATGTCCAGAACGCAGAGGGCCGGGTCCTGGGTGATCATCTCGACGCTCCTGACCTGACGTTCGACGACCGCTGGGGTGAGCTTGCGGCTCCCATGCTGGTGTTCGCTTCGTCAGGGATGGGGCCTGAGTGGGTGCTCGGTGCGTTCTTCAGCGCCGTCGAAAGCGGGTCTCGCGATGTCACTCTGCACCTGCTCGAGGGCTACGGGCACCTCGACGTGCTGGTCGGGAAGCGAGTCCGCGACGAAGTCTTCGAGCCGACCCTGCAGTGGATCCAGGAGCGGCTCGAACATCGCGAACCGTAACCCGTCGAGATCGGGTGCCTTGCGACCAGGCTGCCTCGAGACCAGCTAGGCGCTCTTGCGTTTCGCGGTCTTGCGTTTCGCGGTCTTCGGGGCGGATCTGCTACGCGGGC
>JANQPS010000051.1 GCA_028285365.1 Thermoanaerobaculia bacterium
CAGTCACCCGTCTCGGTCACCCGTCTCGGTCAGCCATGGCCGTCACTAGCACCTGGCGACCCGTCACGAGTTCGCCTCCATGACGCCGTTCGAGAACCCTGGGTCGCCACCCTCGTGACCTTCATGGTCCTGGCAGTGCCGATCTTCGATACCACCTGGTCACACTCTCGCGTTGACGCCGCGGTACGACCCGCTCACAACGCCCAGGCGATCATCTCTCCCCTCGCCCGACCCGGCACGGCATCACCCGGTGCGGGGCGATGCTGCGAGTCTATCTGGCCGGCATCATCCCTTCGGGCCTCGCCGTTCTCGCCACCCGCTGCGGCTCCGGTGCAGCGCTCGCGGCGACTTTCCCGCTCAGCTGCGGGCCTTCTGCGAGCTCGACGGTCGGTCTGGTTCGCCGGCCGAGGATGTGGAATCCTGAAAGCTGGCAGGATTAGGCCGGGAGCATGCGTTGAAGCTATGAAGTACGAAGACGCAGTGGCACTTCTGCGTTCCAAAGCGAAGAACGTCAAGAGACTCTCTGCAGAGGATCTCGGTAGAGCGCAGAAGCAACTGGGCTGTGCCTTCCCTGAGGAGTACCAGTTACTCCTGAGTACCCTTGGCTCTTGTCACCTGTTTTCTGATCGCCCTTCGGGTGAAATCCAAATACTCGACCCACTTGGGGTCCGCGATGTCTTCCACGACAGCTTTGAAGAAGTCGAGAGCTGGATCGGGTCCCGGGTCTTGCCTGTCGGTTTCGATACCAGGCTCCAGGAGATTGCGGCCTACGTCTGGAATCGGCCAAACGGCGCCAACTTCGTCGTGATGAGCCACGAGTACTACCTCGACGATCTTTGGGACGACTTCGCCGAGGATGATGCGATGTGGTTCAGGACGCTAGGGGATTGGGTGGTCGAGATCGCAAAGTTCGACGGCGAGATGGACGTTCACTAGCCGCGGATAGAGCACACAACCCGTGTAGGTTTGCACGAGCTAGCGCTCGCCGCGGGTCGGAGGACAGCCCCGAGGGGCATCGAATGGTCGGAAGACTGGCAGGCCAGCAGCTCGAGCCGCCCCTGCCCTACCGAAAACGGAGCCTCGTGCGGCTCGGCAGGATTAGAGGTTACGCTGCCAGGTCAGTCGCATCTCGCTGTCGACCGGCGACAGGACGAGACGCTGGGGAGACTCGAAGTCGAAAGCCCGTTCCTGCTCGGTTCCCACCCACGAGGGGGAGACACTACCGAGTACGTGATGGATCACGACGCCACGCTCGTCATCGATCGTGTAGCTCCCGTAGTAGCTGAAGTGGCGAAGAGTGATCCGTTGCCGTAGCGCCGTCATCAGGACGTCTGAAGACGCTCCTTCACCGTCGGCGTCATCCTGGACATCGATGCCATCCTCGAGATCGATCTGCGCGCACCCCAGCTGAGCCGACATATGGCCGTCTGCGGTATAGACGATCTGGCCGGTGGCGCCTCCCTCGTCTGCGCAGCGCTCCACGCCCTCTTCGTCGGTCCACGACTGGAGTCGCCACGAACCGACAAACCGAGCGTCTGATTCTCGAACGTCACTCTCAACGGAGGAGGACGTGTCGTGTGCTGCCTGGCAGCCGACGAGCCCCAGTAACACCCCCAGTAGCACCAGAGTCAATGTCGTCGATTGCACAAGAGTCGATCGCGCACGAAAGGTCCCGTTCACATGCCACATGAACCTCAGGCTAGCATCCGAACCGCCGCAGCGCGCCGACTCGACGAACACCTCCCGGGCGCTCACTTGTTTTGAGAGTTCTAGTCGCCATACCTCACTTCTTCCGCGCCCGCGGCGACGCCGCCCACTACGGTTCGGAGTCGAGCGCCTCAGCTCGATTGAGCTCGCTGCGCTCTTGCATTCAGGGCCTGCACCAGAACCTCGACGGACATGCTCAAGGGTTGCTGCACGGCCCCAGCGCCTCTCTCCACCCGACCAACGACTCTCTCAGCCACACAGTCGACGTGATCGTTTGCACGACCGGAGAACATCACCTGGTCGAGCACCTGCCGGATGGATTGTGCGAGCACGTTCCAACGCATGCCGAGCCTCGGCTTCTGGGCTACGAGTGCCACGAGCAGCTCTCTTCCCGTAGCCCCCAGTACGACTGGTACTGCTATCTCGAAGACGACCTCCTCCTCAGCGACCCGTTGTTCTTCGACAAGCTGTCCTGGTTCGACTCCTGGGCTCCGCCGGGGACCCTCCTCCAGCCCAATCGCTTCGAGCGGTACGAGGCGCCCAGAATACGCAAGGTCTTCGTCGACGGTACGCCGGCTCGGACCACGCTGAGCGCTCCTTTCCAGGACATCCGCGAGCAGCCCGAGCTGAAGAAATCATGGCTTGATAGCGAGCTCGTCTTCCGTCGACCAGACAACCCACACTCGGGATGTTTTTTCCTCAGTCGAGATCACCTCGAACGCTGGAGAGCCGCCCCGGGGTTTCTCGATCGCTCGAGTGCCTTCGCTGGACCGCTGGAGAGCGCCGCGACTCTCGGCATCATGCGATCGTTCAAGGTCTACAAACCCGCGCCCCGCAACGCCTCGTTCCTCGAGATCGAGCACCTCGACCCTCGTTACAGGATCACGGAGACGAGCTCAGGGGAACCACGGGTCTCGTTACGTCAGCGCAAGCGATCCTGAGCTCCGAAAGCTGCCCCGAGACCTCTCGAGTGCACGACACCCCCTCTCGATCGAAGGAGAAGGTCCGAGCGCCCTTCCTGCGGAGCGTGGTGGGTAGCGCACCCGCAGAACCAGCCGCCGCGAAACGACGACGCGAGTTAGTCTTTGGGAATGAAGATAGGACTGTTCGGAATCAACTTCGGAGCCTTGGGGGATCCCGAGGCCATGGTGCGGGTTGCCGAGGCCGCGGAACGAGCCGGCCTGGACTCACTCTGGACTGGTGAGCACGTCGTCCTGCCCGATCCTCAGGAGCCGCCATCGCCCGCGCCTCCCCAGAACCCTTTTCTGGATCCGGCGGTCGCCCTGGCGCACGTCGCCGCACACACGAAGACGATCAAGCTCGGGACCGGGATCATCATCCTGCCTCAGCGCAACCCGCTCGTACTCGCAAAGGAGCTCGCGAGCGTCGACGTCGTCTCGGGTGGCCGCCTGATCTTCGGACTCGGTGCAGGCTACCTGCATCAGGAGTTTGCGGCGCTGGGAGCACCCTTCGAGAACCGCGGAGCCGTAACCGACGAGGCCATCCAGGTGATCAAGTCGCTGTGGACGCAGCTGAAGCCGGAGCACCAGGGTGAGTACTGGAGCTTCTCTGGCATCGACGCGCAGCCACGGCCGGTACAGCAGCCCCATCCTCCGATCGTGATCGGCGGCATGTCGAAAGCCGCGGCACGTCGAGCAGCGCGCGTGGGTAACGGGTGGTACGGCTTCATGACCGACCTCGCAGCCACGGAGAAGTCACTGCGCTGGATCGAAGAGGCGAGTGGCGAGCGACCAGCAGAGCTGGGGCCTCTGGAGATCTCGGTCACTCCCCCGCCACCGGTCACCGCGGCAACCATCGAGAAGTACGAGAGTCTCGGTGTGCACCGGATCATCGCTTTGCCCCGCCCTGACTCTGTCGACACGGTTCTCGGCAGCGTCGACGAGTTGGCAACACTCATCGGCTGATCCAGGCGATTCCTGGCGCCCGAACGGTGCTTTCGGTAAGCACCTATTGAGGCGACAGTTTGCTCTCCCTACGATCGATTCAGCTCGACGCTGGTTCTCAAGAGAGGTCCACCGTCGGCCACTGAATCTCCGAAGGAGGACCGTGATGCGTCATCAAAAGTCCGAACTCTTCCCAGGCTCGGTTGTCTCCTCGATCTTCGGCTCCGTAGCCTCGGTCGCGCTCGTCGTCGCTGTGCTCGGAGGAGCCCTCGGCTGCGCTCCGCCCAGCGACCCACCAGTCGCAGATTCGAGCCCTGTACCCGCTGAACCGGCACGGCTCCCCGTGAGCCTGAACGACGTCATGGCGGCTCTGGTCAACCACGCCGCGGATCCGATCTGGATTGCTGCGTGGCACGACCCCGAAACGGACGAAGAGTGGCGTGACCTCGAGCGCCACGCCTATCAACTGGAGCTGGCTGGCGCGTTGCTCGAGATGCCGGGTACCGGTCCGATGGACGACGAATGGGCGTCCAACCCGGAGTGGCTCCGTTGGGCGAGGGATCTGCGCTCTGCGAGCGAGCTGGCCGTAGCCGCCATCGAGGCGCGCGACCAGTCAACCATCTCCTCGGCAGGAGACCGCATCGTCGAGGTCTGTGAGGGCTGCCACTTCGAATTCAAACCCGACATGCCGACCGGAGGGAAGTTCGGCGAGATCTCTCCGAACGCCGCCGATCTCGAGGACGACGAAGAGTAGGTCCGAGCCATCTCCATCGGGGGCCTCATGACGGAGCGGACGGACGCAAAGAGGCTCTCGCTGGCCGGCGGCCTCGTTGGTGGCCAGTCGAGTCAGCTTTCGCCTTCGACGTAGGCCCCTTCTTCGGCAATCGAGAGCACGTAGCTCGTCAAATCCTCGAGCTGCTGCTCGCTGAGCAGATCCCAGGCGGGCATGGATGTGCCCGCCACGCCGAGCTCGATCACCTCGCGCACTTCGTGGGGGGTCACACTGGCTCGCCAGGCCGGATCACGATGATCACGCGGTGGTGGGTCCAGCGGATCGCTCTGTGGACCATGGCCGTCGCCGTCGACGCCATGGCACGGAGCACAGTTGTCGAGATAGAGAAGGCGGCCACTCAGCCGCGCTTCGTCATCGCCCGCGGTACATCCAACGAGACCGGGGGTTGCGGTGACGACGACCAGGGCCACCGGCATCAGTCGGCGAAGTGGCCAGAGTCTCGCCCCCTGCTCACTCGGCAGGCCAGACCCGCCGCGTACCGGCCCGTCGGCTGTGCCCAGCAGGCTTGCGTGGTCCGCAGGGGTCACTCCGGGCTCCGGCTGACCAGCGCCCGGCCCGCTGGTCCCTCGACCACTTGCCACCCCGAAGCCAGCGACGCCCTCCAGCTTGGGCCACTGAGCTCGGCACCGTCGGACGTCACCGGTCCTTCGACTCGAAACGACATGGCGTCGGAGGCAATCAAAACGAGGTCTGCTTCTAGCTCACCCCATTCTCCGTGGGCACGGTAGTTGGACAGCGTCGTGCCCTCGTCCGGGATCGCCGTTGAGCCGGTAGTGACGAAACTCGCCTCTTTGGCTTTCGGGAAGACGACGACCTGCCCATCCACGAGCTTCGCGCGCAGCTCGGCCACTCGCGCCTCGCGCTCGCGCAGCAGCCGTTCTTCGACGATCCTCAGGTTGGTGCCGCCGTATCGCTGTGCCGTCTTGCGAACGTTGGTGCCATCGAGAGCATCACTTGCGGGTAGCGAAATGCCGGCCGCCTCGGCAAGGAGAGCCGCAAGATCGGTTTGAGGCGTCACCCGGCGCGCCCAGCCTTCGGGAGCCAGATGATCGAGCAGCACACCGTAGGCCGCTCCGGACGTGTATGCGAAGGTCCGAACGAAGCTCGGTTGCTTCTCGGTGTCGTAGAGCTGTTGCAGCGCATCCGCGGACGCCGCTCGTTGGTCTGGAGTCGACAGCACCGTACCGGTGTACTGCGCCAGCCCTTCCCTGATCTCGTCGTACTGCTCACTCGTCGCGAAATCGGGAAACAGGCTCCTCCGCTGAACACGGAATCTCAGTGCGTCCGCGATGGCCTGAGTCTTCTGCTCACCCGTCGTCCCCAGCGCCCTCGCAAGCGCTCGCCACTCGAGCTGAAGCCAATAGCGCCCCTCCAGGGTGTCGAGATGCGAGTTGTCGCCGTTAGGCGTCATGAGGTCGAGATCCCGCTGCACGCGATGAAAGAGCTCGTGCATCAGCAATCGACCACGATGACCCTCATCGTCACGAGGCACCATCGACCAGACGTAGGTCGACCACACCTCGTCTCCCCACCCAAGTGCGGTGTTGGCGTACCCCAGTGCGCGTGGACGCGGACCGTCCGGGATCTCCTGATTCGTCGCCAAAGTCCCTGTCGCCGCGTCCGCAAAAGCCATGGGGCCGCACAGCGACACGCCCCAGAGCTTGCCACCATCGCGCTCACAGAGCTGCTGGGCCTCGAGAAAGTAGCTCTCAGCGAGTTCGTCGTCGACCTGGCTCAGAAGAGGAGCACCGCCGACGAAAGCAAGGCTCAGTGCCACACACGACGACCACCGAAAGGGTCCGCGCTGCCTTGCTTCGTCCGTGTGCATGCACCGGATTCTAGTGTCAGCAATCACCCCGATGGGGCGAAGGTTCAGCGGGATTGGGCCTCGCGCGGAGATCGGCAGAACGCCATACCGGCGGACCCCAGAACGCACAGGATCCCGAGCACGACCAGCGTGCTGCCATAAGAGCCCGTGCTATCGGCAACGGCTCCGGCCCAGCTCGGCCCGACGAAACCGATGATCCCGACGAGGGCGATCCGAATGCTCGCCGTCCCGACAAAAGCATCGCGACCAAAAAAGTGAGCCGAGACCACCGGCCCGCTGATGTAGCTCGCCCCGTAGCCGACGCCAATGAGCACCTCCGCCACCGGCGCCAACGACGTCGAGCGCGAGTTGATCAGCAGGAACAGTCCAGCTGCGTTGGTCGCCAGGGCAATCGCCATCACCCGCGCCGGCGAGAGGAAGTCACCGAGTGAGCCGCTCAAGCGTCCGAACGCACTGACACCCACACGAACGCCGAGAATGCCGGCCGCTACGGTCGTCGCAAAGCCGAGGTTCTCCAGATGCAGCCGACCATGAGCCGTCAGGACACGCCACGACAGCGAGTACGAGAGACCCGCGAAGACCACGATCCAGAACTGCGGCGTCCTCATCGCCTCCACCACGCCGAGGCTGCGTGGCGCGACGTCCACCGAAGCGCTTGGCGTCTCGACCTTGTCGTTCTCGGCGGTGGTCGTCTCGTCAGGCGAGGGGCCACTCCCCCACTCACTCTCCGACTCA
>JANQPS010000060.1 GCA_028285365.1 Thermoanaerobaculia bacterium
TGGCTCATCCTGCTCTCTCAGCCGACAGCGAGAACAACTCCTCCGGCAACTACGGCATCCTCGATCAGATCGAGGCCCTGCGGTGGATCCAGGAGAACATCAAGTTCTTCGGCGGCGATCCCGACCGGGTCACGATCTTCGGCGAGTCGGCAGGCTCCTGGAGCGTCAACGCTCTTCAGGCGACGCCGCTCGCCAAAGGCCTCTTTCATCGCGCCATCGGGCAAAGCGGCGGCCTCTTTGCCGGTTTGCCGACGCTCGCCGGCGGTGAAGACTCAGCGGAGGCGGGAGGCGTCAGGCTCGCCGAGAAGCTCGGCATCTCCGGAACCGGCGCCGAGGCGGCCGCAGCCCTTCGCAAGGTCAGCGCCAGGAAGTTGCTCGAAGAAGCATTCAAGCCCGGTGCGTTTGCCACCCGCGGCAACGTCGACGGCTGGGTCTTCCCCAAACAGCCTCAGGACATCTTCGCGGCCGGCGAGCAGAACGACGTCCCGGTCATCGTGGGCTCCAATCGCGACGAGATGACGAGCCTCTCCGGCAACCGCATCCCGCGGACCAAGGCCGCACTCGAGTTCCTGGTCAAGGGCCAGCTCGAGAAGGTCGCCGACACCTTCTACGAGGTCTACCCAGCCGAGAACGACGAGCAGGCTGCCCGCGCGTTCATCGACGCTCTGTCCGACCAGATCTTCGGCTGGCAGATGCAGACCTGGGCGCGCAGCATGTCGAGCGTCGACTCACCAGCGTTCCTCTACTGGTTCACCTACGCCCCACCCCATCCCGAGAAGGAGGTCTACGGGGCGTATCACGCAGCCGAGATCGCCTACGCTTTCGGCACCATCGACAAGCTGGGCTACGAGCTGACCGATGCCGATCGCAAGCTGGCCGAGGCGATGATGAGTTACTGGACGAGCTTCGCCGCCACCGGCGATCCCAATCCGGCGGGAGGCTCGCTTCCCGCCTGGCCCGAGTTCGAAGCCGCCTCCACGCCCTACCTCGAGTTGGGCGACGAGATCGGTTCCGGCACGGGGCTCAACGAGGAGCGTATGAAGCTCTGGGACCGCTTCTACGATCGCGGCGCTGGGAGCTCCCCCGTCGCCACCTCGTCAGGCGGCGGCCGCTAGGTCCGCTTCGGACCCGCGTCGTAGCTCACCAGAGCACGACCTCGGGTCTTCTCTGAGACAAAAACCGAACCAGAATTCCGGTCCAGTATGAGCATCAGCACACATCCTGATTTCCCGATCTTCTGGCTACCTCGCAAGGTGCCAGGGACTTCTCATCACTTCGAACTCGAGGCGAGCCGGCGAGGCTGTGTGGGATCGACAGGACGCCAGCTGATGATGGGCGGCGTGACGACCGCCGCAGCGCTCGGCGCCCTGGAGCAGGCGACCGGCAGGGACGTCCTGTGGTCGACGACCCAGTTCGTCTCTGGCGCCTTCCCGGAGCGAGACTTCGACATCGACGTCGACGAGCTCGTGGCAGGGCGAAGCCTCACGCAAGCACGGGCGACCCTGCGCGACGGGGACCGTACAGTCATCAGCGTCAAAGGGGCGTTGGGAAAGCGACCGGAAAGCGTCGACCACCAGTTCGCGCGGATGCCAGAAGCCCTGTCACCCCAAGGGTGCCCGCAGAAGCAAGAAGGCGGCGAAGAAGACCCTGAAGGCTTCTTCGCCCAGTTCGAAAGACGGCAGGCCGCAGAGGACGATCGGGTCGGGAGCGAGTTGTTGTGGTTCAGACACCGAGGAGGCGCACCGATGAGCGCCCCGGTGCTCGCGATCATTGCTGACCATCTAGCCGGCGGACACACCCTCACCCGAGGTAGCACGAGCCTCGACAACACCCTGCGAATCGCAAGCTGTCGATCGACGGAGTGGGTTCTCGCACACACCACATTCGCCGTCATAGGTCCCGCGTTCTTTCATGGCTCCATGAACCTCTTCGCAGAGGACGGCACGCTGTTGGCTGTCGCCAGCCAGACCGGCGTCCTGCCACGTCGTCCGCCCAGTCACCCCTGATCCCTACCGTACGAACCTGTCCGAACATCACCGCAACCGAAAGGAACCCTCATGTCCAACACCGTCCTCATCACCGGCTGCTCCAGCGGCTTCGGCAAGCTCGCCGCCAACACTTTCCGCGACAGAGGCTGGAACGTCGTCGCGACCATGCGGAGCCCGCACAAGGAGACCGAGCTCACCGAGCTCGACAACGTCCTGGTCAACCGTCTCGACGTGACCGACCCGGCCAGCATCGAGACTTCGATCCAGGAAGGCATCGATCGTTTTGGCGCCATCGACTCGCTTGTCAACAACGCAGGCTTCGGCAGCAACGCGCTCTTCGAGCAGTCCACCGACGAGTCCATTCGCAACATCTACGAAACCAACGTCTTCGGACTCATGAACGTCATGCGTGCCGTCCTCCCGCACATGCGCGAGCGCGGCTCCGGATCGGTGATCAACGTGACGTCCATGGCGGGTCTGATCGGCCTCCTCGGCAACTCCGTCTACTCGTCGTCGAAGTTCGCCGTCGAAGGACTCACGGAAGCCCTGGCGCTCGAGTACAAGCCGTTGGGCATCCAGATCAAGTCGGTGGCACCAGGCGCCTACGTCACCACCGAGTTCTTGAACAACACCGACAACTACATCGAGTCGGGCGACCCGCAGCTTCAGGAGCATTCGCAGAAGCTCCGCGATCACTTTGCAAACATCATCGCCGCTGGCGACCCCCAGGACCCGCAGGAGGTCGCCGACAAGATCTACGAATGTGCGACGAGTGAAACCCCGGTCCACAATCCCGTGGGCGCCGACGCAGAGCGACTCTCAGGACTCATCGACAGCTCACCGACGAGACAGGACTTCGTCGTGGCCATGGAGCAGATGCTGCTCCCGGCGAGCTGATCTGACAACTCGACTTCCAAGTGAACGCTCGTCCTCTCGCCAAACGGCGCGACGATGAGCTCCCGCCAACCTCCGTCACGCCTGATGCGGACCTACTGCAGCCGACCCGCAGACCTCTTGCGGTTCTGCTGAAAGGTGCACGAAGTCACATCAGCAGGCACACTTGCACCCCGTCGGTGTCGCCCCCTTACAAACCACAACTCCTGAGAGGAATCAGTCATGGACTACCGCCCCCTCGGCCGTACCGGCGTCCAGGTCAGCCAAATCTGCCTCGGAACGATGATGTTTGGCGGCAGGACGACCGAGGACGATTCGATTCGCATCATCGACTACGCACAGGAATGCGGCGTCAACTTCGTCGATACCGCCAATGTCTACGCGAGCAACGAATCGGAACGCATCGTCGGCAGGGCGCTGGCTCGTGACGGCAAGCGTCAGTCGACCATCCTCGCCACCAAGTTCAACTTCCCTCAGGGAGACGACGTCAACGCCCGCGGTCTCAGTAGGCGGCACGTCATCGAGGCCTGCGACGCGTCGCTCGAGCGTCTTCAGACCGACTGGATCGATCTCTACCAGCTCCATCGCTCCAACGCCTCCGTCCCTATCGACGAGACGCTGAGGGCTCTCGACGACCTGATCCGCGCAGGCAAGATCCGCTACATCGGCTGCTCGATGTTCCCGGCCTGGAAGATGGTCGAGTCGCTGTGGGTGGCCAAAGAGCTGGGTTTGAATCGCTTCGTCTCCGAGCAGCCGGCCTACCACATGCTCGACCGTACCGCGGAGCGCGAAGTGATCCCGGCAGCGCAGTCGTTTGGCCTGGCCGTGATCCCCTGGGGACCGCTGTGTGGTGGTCTGCTCACCGGCAAGTACCGATCTGACGCCGACGTCGACGGCGCGAGGTGGCAGGGTGGCAAGGACAACTTCGGACGCCAGGCGACACCACTCGCGTGGCAGGTCCTCGACCTGCTGCACGAGATGGCACGAGAAAAGGACTGCTCGGTCTCGCAGCTCTCACTGGCGTGGTGCGGCTCCCAGCCAGGGGTCACTGCGCCGATCATCGGTCCGCGAACCCTGGAGCAGATCACGGACAATCTCGGCTCCGTCGCCGTCGAACTGACAACCGAAGACCTCGAGCGTATCGATGCCCTGGTGCCGCCACGGTCAGCCGCGGTGCGCTACTACGACGAAGCCCACGCAGTCGACTTCAGCCCCAATCGACATCGCAGCCTCGTTTAGCACGAGCCAACGACGAATCACCAACCCACGCACCACAAGCCACGACGACTCGCCCGACTTTGCGCATCTGGAGACCATCCCCGTGAGCGACGACAAGAGCACCTTCCCACAATGGATCCTCTTCCTCTGGCTGATCATGGCCGTCTTGATCGTCGGATTGTCCTTCTACGAGATCAACGGCGACCCGGGAATCAGCAACGTCCTGCGGTTTGGGCTGATCAACTTGACCCTGATCGTCAGCCTGGTCTGGTTTTTTGCGGCCAGCGCGTTCTCGGCTCGTCTCAGACAAAGTGCGTTCGTGGTCCTGGCGCTTGGTCTCGCTGTCTTCTTCACCTTGTTCCGTGTCGACGGCGTCAGAGGCGGTTTGTCCATGCCCTCGTTCGCGTTTCGTTGGGGGGGCCCGGCTTGGGACGCGCTCGACGCTCCGACGGGCAACGCGCGCTCTGTCGACCTCGAGACCACGACCCGCTACGACTACGCCGGTTTCCTCGGCTCGAACCGCGACCTCAAGGCCAACGCTCCACAACTCGCCACGGATCTCGATGACAACCCGCCAGAGCTCTTGTGGAAGAAGCCGATCGGCAAAGGCTGGAGCAGCTTCGCTGTGGTCAACGGATTTTCCGCAACTCTCGAACAGCGCGGCGCAACCGAGCTCGTGACCCTGTACGACGTCGACACCGGTGAGCTGATGTGGTCACACACCGTCAGAGAGGGCTCACCGTTCGAGAGCGTGGTCGCTGGGGCCGGCCCGCGTTCGACTCCGCTCATCCACGAGGGTGTGGTCTACGTCATGTCCGTCTACGGAGAGCTGTTGGCTCTCGAGGGCAAAACTGGTCAGCCGATCTGGAAGCGCGACCTGAGCGCTGACCAGGGGCTCACACTAGAGCGCGAGAAGGCGCTCTACGCCTATGGGCGCGCCGGCTCGCCGCTGATCGTCGGAGAGAAAGTCGTCGTTCCCCTGGGAGGAGAGTCCGAAGGTGACGTGGCCTCGCTGGCTGCGTTCGACAGAGCCAGCGGTGAGCTTCTCTGGAAAGGCGGTAAACGACAGTTCAACATGGCCTCACCGCAGTACGCCATCCTCGGTGGGATCGACCAGATCCTCATGGTCAACGAGGGCTCGGTCAACGGCTATGAGCTGGAGACCGGGCGCGAGCTTTGGAGCTTCCCGTGGCCGGGTCGAACCAGCAGTGACTCGAGTGTCTCGCAGGCCGTGGGCGTCGGCGCAGATCGTGTCTTCGCCTCCAAAGGTTATGGCCACGGGGCGACTCTCCGCCGCCTGGCGTCCCGTCCAGACGGCACCTTTGACGTCGAACCAATCTGGGAGTCGGCGCGAGTCATGAAAACCAAGTTCACCAACGCGATCTTCGAAGATGGACACGTCTATGGACTGTCCGAAGGAATCCTCGAGTGCATCGACCTCGAGACCGGAGAGCGCGTGTGGAAACGCGGTCGCTACGGCCACGGTCAGATCCTGTTGGCCGGAGACACCATCATCGTCCTCACCGAAGACGGCGAAGTGGTCTACGTCGAGGCCTCCCCGGACGGCGACGGCCAGGAGCTCGCTCGCTTCCAAGCGATCGAAGGCCAGACCTGGAACAACTTCGCGCTCGCCGGAGATCGACTGGTGGTGCGCAATGGCAACGAGGCGGCGGTCTATCGCCTGCCGACCGTGGGCTAGCGACGAGAGACTGAAACCGAAGCTCCTTGTTCAGTCCGTGGCGCCACCTCGATCAAGGCGAGTCAGGCCAGGCGTCAAGACCTCCAGACTCGAAACCGTCATCGAACGTCATCGGCGTGGCGATCAGCGTCAAGCGATCGACCCACGCGGCGCTCGAGGAGTCCGTCGTCAAATAGCGCACTCTCGGCCTCGCCGAAATCGCTCCGTCGGTCAACGGCGTCCAAACGCTCGAGGAGAACCAGTCCGAGCCCGTGTCCCCTGAGACCATCGCCGCGATCTCAGTGCCTAGCGACGAACCCTGACAGTCAACCGCGTCGAAAAACTCGACTTCCAACTGCACGCTCACGGTGGCTCCATTCGCGTCGATCATCGCGGCAATCGTCGAGTGCAGTCCCAACTCCGCACTCTCGACGGCTACGCACGGGTGCGTCAAGACTGCCTCCGTGAGCGGCAGCGTCTCCGCCGATCCAGAAGACGAAGCGCCATCGACATCCTGGCTGTCCCAGTCGAAGTCGAGCGATGTCCACGGAGCCAGATCCTCCTCGAAGTTCGGGTTCTCCAGCAGGTTGGACTCACCGACTACGAACTCGCGGGCAAAGTTGCCGCCGCTTGCGCCAATCGCATCGCCATCGAGGCGCTGACCGACTGAGTCTTCGATGAGGTCACCGCAGGCAAGCAGCAGATAGGAGCCCCGCTGGAGAGGCAAGCCCGAACCGAGACCGAGTCGCGTCTTGGGTCCGTCGCTGCCCGCTGCGGCTTCGTATTCGATCGACTCGATCGTAACGAGCTCGTCATCACCTCTCGGGCCGAGCACGCACGAAGTCGGGTGAAGCAAACCGTCAGCACCAGAGCTGATCAACCGAAAGCTGTCGATGTCGTCGGCCCCGTCGACCGTCTCGGAGAACTCCAGGAAGAGCTGAGAGATTGGCCGACGCGTGCCCTCACCTTCGATCAGCTCTCCGTCCGCGGTTGACGAAACCGTATCGACGGTGGCCACGATCGGCGGCAGGTCGACGTCAATCGACAGTGCGTCCGTGTTGTCCGTCGGGTTGGAGTCAGCCTTCGCACCTTCCGTCCCCACCGTGGCTTCGTTCAAGATCTCCAGAACGTCTCGAGACACGGGCGAATCGACAGTGACCGCAAACACCACCGTCGACTCACCACCGCTGGCCAAGTCACCCACCGCAAAGGTACAGATCGAGCCAGGATCGCTGCCGGGCAGGCACTGCCAGTCAGCCGTGCTGCCAGCGGCGTTGAACGTCGTGTTCTCGGGAACCGTCTCGCTGAGGATCACACCCGTTGCATCAGTGGCACCGACGTTGCTCGCCGTGACCTCGTAGGTCAACGTGCCGCCTACCAACACCACCGACAGGCTGTTGGCTTCCGACAGCGACACCGCCAGGTCCAGATCTCTAACGATCGAAGTGGACGCAGCAGCCGTGTCGTTCGACGACTCAGTGTCGGTCTCGTTGACTGCGCTGGCTGCCATCGACGTCGCGATCACGTCGCTGCCGGGCTCCGCCGCAGACGACACCGTCAGGGTGGTGGTCAACGTCGCGCTGGCGCCTGCGGCCAGTGTGCCCAACGTCCACGTCGTGCCGACGAAGGAGCCAACCGACGACACCTGTGACACCACGGTCACACCAGCGGGCAGCGTCAACGCACTCTGGAGCACCACGCCGGTAGCCTCAACCAGGGCGGTGTTGGTGACCGTGGCGACGTAGACCAGATTGCCAGCACCCGAGCCCGCCGTGACCGGGTCCACCGACTCGACGATCGAGACGGCAAGGTCCACCAGACCCGCTGGCGGAACTGCGTCCGAGAACTCACTGGTGTTGCCATCTGTATCGGTCGACGTGCTCACGAGCTGAGTGGCGGCTGTCACGCCCAGGGTCGCGGCGTCACCCAGATTCACCGTCTTGACACAGGGAGCCACGCCACAACCGCTGTAGTCGCTGGCCGTGTACACCGACGTCCCCAGCGCCATTTCGCCCTGGGCGTTCGTCTCGTCAGCAACGAAGAACTCAGCGGTCAGCGGGTACGTGGCGTTGGCCGTTTCGGTGTCCACCGAGAAGGTGACCACCACATCGCCGGTCGAAGCATCGACGTCTAGCTCGGGGAAGTTCTGGCCGCGATTGGCGTCGTCGTCGGCGTCGCCAGCGTCGTTGGCCGTGGCGCCCGCCACGCCGCCAACCTGAAGATCGATGCCGAGCGTGTCGTTTCCGTAGAAGCTGTTTCCCTGGATCGTCACGCTCGAGACACCCGTACCGACGATCGCGCCGTCACCGTTGAAGGCGACGATGTTGCCTTCGCCAGCGCCGGTCCCGCCGACGACGGTGCTGGTGATGCTCCCTCCGGAGGAGTCCGTCAGCAGGCCCACGGTGTTGCCGAGATCCTCGGTGCCGGCCTTGTCGGTGCCGAGAATGTTGCCTTGGATCAAGGTGCTGTCGGCATCCCCGGCCGCGATCAGAACACCCGCCCCGGTGAAGGTCGAGACCCCGGCGGTGTGGCCCGAGATCAGGTTGCCGTCGCCTTCGTGCGTACCGCCGATCTGCGTGCTGTCGGCATCGGCCACAAACAGGCCTACCCCGTTTCCGAGCGCCACCGCACCCTCTTCATCGGTGCCGACGAAGTTGCACAGGATCGCGTTGTCAGAGCTCGCGTCGAGCAAGATGCCGCTGCCGCTGAAGTTGCGAATGTTGAGACCCTGGATCGTCGATCCGGCCGCTCCGGTTGCGAGGACGAGGCCGTCTCCCAGCAGCGCACTGCCGTCGGCATCGCCGTGCAGCACGATCTGGTAGGTGCCGCGGTCTGCGATGGCATCGGTGCACACCAGCCCGTTACCGGCCTGAGTCGTGCCGTCGACGATGACGGGCTCGGTGAAGGCCGGTAGGTCGGAGGCGGGTGCGATCACGTGCGGGCCGCCGCCGGTGATTCC
>JANQPS010000075.1 GCA_028285365.1 Thermoanaerobaculia bacterium
GAGTCACACAAGAGCGTCCGTGCCCGCTCGACGTTGCCCGCAGCTCGCTCGGCGGCGGCCAGAGCGCCGTCTGCGTAGAAGATCTCGAACGACTCGCCACCGAGCACTCGCAGGTGCTTCTCGTGACTCTCCCTCAGGAGTGGCAGACTCTCGTCTGTTCGTCCCAGGCGGGTGAGGGCGGTACCGAGTCGAGTCTCTGTGCCGAGAGTGATCGGGCTGTCAGGCCCCAGGCCCTCGAGTGCGCGCTGTAGAGAGACGCGAGTGAGATCGGCTGCCGCCGAGGCACGGTTGGTTTCGAGATAGAGCTGAGCGAGGAGCATTCTGGCGTAGAGACTGGGTGGTGCGTTCTCGCCTCGGAGAGCCTCGAGACCTCGAATCGCGTCTCCGAGCAGCGGCTCTGCCTCCTCATGATTGCCGAGCATCATGGTTCGGTTGGCCGCGTTCATCCGGGCGATGTTGGTGCGCGGGTGATCGTCGCCCCAGACTCGGACCGCTAGCGGGAGAGCCACTCTGTCGAGCTCTACCGCTCGTTGGTTGTCGCCTTGGTCACTGATGACGTTGGCTAGAGAGGTCAGGGCGACCGTATACAGCGGGTGCTCTCGGCCGGTGAAGTCTTCAGCGATCTCGAGGTTGTGGCGGAACAGCTGCTCGGCCTGAGCGAAGCGCCCCATCTGAGCAAGAAGGCCCGCGAGGTTCTGTCTCACCGAGAGCGACGCTGCATGACGTTCGCCAAAACGCTCCAGATTGGCCTCGAGGTTGGCCCGGTAGAGCGGTTCTGCCTCGTCGAGGCGTCCGAGCCGTTCGAGGACAACCGCGAGCTCGGCCCGCGCCTCGTGCAGGTGATCGTCGTCAGCCCGCTCGGGCCTCGCGGCGATCAGCTCGCGGAGATCCTTCTCGGCATCGGGAAACTCTCCACGGTGTGCACTGACCACGGAGCGAGTGCGCAGCCAGAGTGCCCGTTCGTCGGAGCTCGGGCCTAACTCCCGGGTCCTGGAGTCGAGCTCCTTCAGGAGCCGATCGGCCTCGTCGAGCTCCGCGCGGTCGACGTAGAGGCGCGCCCTGCTCAGCTCGACGCCAAGGAGCTCACCCGAGGTAGCTGCCGTCTCCGACTCGGCCAGTGCGCTCTCGGATTGCTCGAAGATCTCGAGGGCGTCGTCGAGCTGGCCCAGGGAAGCCTTGACTCGGCCGATGAGCCGGAAGATGCGGCCTTGAAGAAGCGGGCGCTCGCTGAGGTCGTTCTGGGCGAGCTGGCGGGCCTCGTCCATGACCTCGACGACTTTGACACCCGGGCCGCGCTCGATGATGTCCGGTGCCAGAAGGAGATCGGTCAAGAACTCGGTAGTCGACTCTGCCTCGAAACGCGCCTCTTCAGCTTCCTGTGCCGAGCGGGTTGCCGAGCGCCAACCGAGAAGGCTCGCCACGAGCGCAACCGCCAGGCTCAGAATGACCGCTGCTACCGCACGGCGACGAAATCGCCTGCGAGGCAGTTCTTCGACGTGCTGCAGAGCGGTGACGAGCTGATCCGCGCTGGGCCGATCCGACGGCTCGCGTGCGAGTGTGCCTTCGACGACTTCACGCAGAGCGCGCACTGGCCGATCCACTGTCTCCCAGGAGATCGGTCGACCTTCTGAGTGTTTCGACTCGAGCTCATCCAAGGTGCTGGCTTCGACCGGATAGCGCCCCGAAAGGAGCCTGAACAGCAGGACGCCCAGGCTGTAGACGTCGCTCGCCAGGCTGGGTGGGCTGCCGGCAAAGGTCTCGGGGGCCATGGACAGGGGGGAGCCGATGAGCGAACCGGTAGTCTTCGAGCTGTCCGATTCGGAGGCGGCGCCGAAGTCCATGAGAACGGCGCGGCCGTCAGCCTCCAGCATGACGTTGGAGCCTTTGACATCGCCATGAACGATGCCGGCGTCATGGACCGCCGCCAGGGCCTCCGCGAGCTGGATCGCGATTCCCAGGATCTCTTGCGGCGAGAAGCGGCGATCCTCTCGGAGGTGCTGCTCGAGGGTTTCGCCTTCGAGGAGATCGGCCCAGAGCCCGGCTCGGCCGAAGTGCACGTCGGCGCCATGGACGGCGAGGACGTTCGGATGACGGACCCGAGCGAGGCGTCGAGCTTCGGCCAGGAAGGTGCTCTCCGCGGAGGCCGCCGACTGTCTTCCCCTGAGCTTCAGTGCGACGTCGCGGCGCAGGACGGGATCGTAGGCGCGGTAGACATCCCCGAAGGTTCCCGAGCCCAGGAGCTCACCGACATGGAGATGGCCCCAGCGCTCCAGATCGGTCGCGCGGAGCTCCTCTTGCTGGTTCTCTGGATTCGGGTCGGCGGCCTGGAACCGCTGCTGGAGATCAGCCAGTCGCTGAAGCCCGCGGATGACCGACTGCTGTTCGTCGGACGCCTCTTCGAGTCGACTGTCCCAGTCGACCGACTGGCCCTCGGCCAACTCGACTGCCAGTTGCTCGACGACGTCGTCGGTGGCATCAGACGAGAGGGTGCCGTCGGAGCTCGGTTGGTCCTCTGTCGAGGGACCGTCCTGGTGATCGGACTTGTCAGGGTCGACCGGCATGTCCCGGTCATTATCGCAGCCTCACGACCCCCGATACGTCGTATAGCCGAACGGACTGATCAACAGAGGTACGTGGTAGTGCTCGTCGGCAGTCGCGACCCCAAAGGTCACTGAAACGCTGGGATGGAAGCTCTCGCCGCCCTGGCTGCGAAAATAGTCGCCGGTCTCGAACGTGAGTCGGTAGGTACCGGGAGTCAGCGGCCCTGCCAAGAGCTCCACCGCGCGGCCATCATCGTTGGTCCGCTCTCGGCCGACTTCTTTCCATGCGTCTTTCGCGTGAAACTCCAGCAGTACGGCAACTCCGGCGGCTGGTTGTCCCGAGGCGGTGTCGAGAATGTGAGACGTGATCGGACTGCTTGGCATGTGTGCTCTCCGTCGCGAAGGGACTGTAACAGTGGACGGGGTGGTGACCTGTCGAAGACTCGGCATCGGCATGCCGGCCGCCGAGACGCTCGATCTCTACTCTGCCCAGGTGTCCGCGAGGTAGGGCGCTGCGCTCAGCCAGCAACAGCCTCTTGGCCGCCCTCGCTCGGGCGCCCCTGCACAGTTGCGCGTTGTCTCCATCTCGCCATGGCGCCACCGACGGTGACGTAGGTCACCGGGATCAAGACCAAGGTGACGAGAGTGGAAGCTGCGAGTCCGCCGATGACGGTGCGAGCGAGCGCCGCTTGGATCTCTGCCCCCGAGCCAATTCCGAGAGCAAGGGGCGCGAGTCCCAGGATGGTCGTCGACGTCGTCATGAGGATCGGTCTGAGCCGCAGACGACTGGCCTCGAGACTGGCAGCTTCGATCGAAAGACCCTGCTGGCGCCTCAGGAGATTGATGGTGTCGACGAGGACGATGGCGTTGTTGACCACGATACCTACGAGCATCACGAGTCCCATGACGCTCTGCATGTTGAGAGTGGTTCCGGTCAGCAGCAGCGTAGGCACCACACCAATGAGGGCCATGGGCACTGAGAGCATGACGATGAGCGGGTCGACGAAGCGCTCGAACTGAGCAGCCATGAGCATGTAGACGAGTGCGAGGGCCATCACGATGGCGATCGTGAAGTCACTACGGGCCTCCTGCTGCTCTTCGTATTCTCCCCCGAAGTAGAGGGAGAAACCGCGCGGCATGTCCAGGTCCGCAAGTCGGGCGCGCACCGTCTCGACGGCTTCCCCGAGAGCCAGGTCGTCGGTGAGCGTTGCTGAGATGTACA
>JANQPS010000909.1 GCA_028285365.1 Thermoanaerobaculia bacterium
GGATGCCTGCCACCTTCTGATGCGTCGCGAACGGCGTCGGCGAGATCGTCGTCGAGGTCGGCGTAGCGCGCGTCTTTCAGGCGCTCCTCGAGAAACTGATCGCGACCACCGGCTCGAGCGTCGATGAGGCGCGGAGCGGAGCCCGTGGCGTGGAGCTGCTCGAGGTCTTCAGCTGAGATCGTGGGAGTGGGGAACATTCGAGGCACGGTATCAGCCGTTCGAGCCCGAAGCGCGGAGCCCTGGAGGACGGTGTCGTAGGGCACGGCGAACCATGTTCGCAAGCGATGCAGAGTGCCCCTGTCGTGGCTTCGGTCGCTACAGTGCCGAGGTCATCGGTGGCCGAATCCGAGGGTTCCTGCGAGGACCGAGAAGGGGATCGACAAAACTTGTTTGATCTCGGTGGCGACGGGCGCTTCGGTGCTATGCTCCGCCGCGTTCTCAACAGCTGCCGCGACGACTCGTCGGATGCCCAAAATCAGCTTGTGAAATTTTTCACAAGCTAGTAGTGTCTCCGTCCGGGTCACACGAGTGCTTCAACCATCGCCGCAAGGTGGTGAGGTCGCAACTCGGTCGCCTGGGCTCTGGTCAGGGTGGGTCGTTAGCCGCCGCGAAGTGATCCGGGTCCATATTCTTGGAAGGATCGATTTCGAGGGCCAGCCGATGGCACAGACCTTTCCCCGTAGCGCCAACCAGATCGCCAAGGCGTCGATCGTCCTCGCACTGTGCGGGGCCGCAGCCGCCGGTGGCCTCTGGTACTTGTTCGATCGCGGTCCGCTGCACACCGCCCAGGGAACCTACGTTCCCCAGGAGGTGCCGTTCAGTCATGACCACCACACCGCGGGGCTCGGCATCGACTGCCGTTATTGCCACACGTCGGTGGAGGAGTCGGCGTTCGCCAATATCCCGCCGACCGCGACCTGCATGAACTGTCACAAGATCATCTGGGCCAACACCGAGATGCTCGAGCCGGTCCGCGAGAGCTGGACGACGGGTGAGCCTCTCAAGTGGACGCGCGTCAACGACCTGCCGGACTACGTGTACTTCAACCACAGCGTGCACGTTTCTAAGGGAGTCGGTTGCGAAACGTGTCACGGTCCTGTCACGGAGATGCCTTTGATGTACCAGGAGCACTCGCTGCAGATGCTCTGGTGCCTTGACTGTCACCGCGAGCCCGAGAAGTTCGTCAGGCCGCGTGAGGAAGTCTTCAATTTCGACTGGGAGCCGTCGCAGGTCGGCATGACCCAGAAAGAGCTCGGGGCAAAGCTCGTCGAGGAGTACGAGATTGCCAGCTTGGAGCACTGCAGCGTTTGTCATCGCTGATGAGTGGGAAGGGCCGTCGTCGAGTGCGAAACAGCAAACCGCGAGGGGCGAGAGCCCAGGCGGTGCCAGCCGGTGGTGAGCGCCAGAGCGCTCCAGAGCGAGAAAGCGTTGTAGTCGTGAGAGAGGTGACACCTTGAAGATTCTGGATGACCACACCTGGGAACAGGGCACCGGTCGGAGCCAAGGCTCCCAGACCGCCGGCGACTCCCCGGCGAACTCTGCGGGAGACGAAGCGTCACCCGCAAACAAGCCGGATCCACTCGCGGCCGATCCGGTCGGTGTGGCGGAGGCCCGTCAGGCGCAGGCGGCCAACGCGTCTCCTGAGATGTGGAGGAGCTTCGGGGAGTTGGCTGGTAGCGACTCCTTTCAGGCCCTCGTCGACAACGAGTTTCCGCGGTACGCCCCTCAGGAGTGGGAAGACGGTCCATCCCGACGGAACTTCCTGAAGGTTGCGGGCGCTTCGATCGGCCTCGCAGGGCTCGCGGCCTGTACGCGTCAGCCTCGTGAGCGCATCATTCCCTACGTCGAACAGCCGGAGAATCTCGTTCCAGGCAAGGCGTTGTTTTTTGCGACGGCCATGCCGCACCGAGGTTTGGCCATTCCACTGCTGGCTGAGAGCCACATGGGACGGCCGACCAAAGTGACGGGCAACCGCCAGCATCCGGACACCCTGGGCGGCAACGACACCTTCAGCCAGGCATCGGTACTGGGGCTCTACGATCCTGATCGTTCGGACTCGATTCAGTACCGCGGCAAGATCCTTCCCTGGGACTCTGTGGTCAGTGAGATGGCCCCGGCTCTCCAGGCTTGGGAGGCGATCGGTGGTGAGGGGCTACGAATCCTCACTGGCGCGACGAGCTCGCCGAGCTTCAAGGCTCAGATGGACGCCGTTCGTCAGCGTTTCCCGCAGGCCAAGTGGGTGCAATACGAGACGACCCATGCGGATGGTGCCGTGCGGGCAGCTCGCGCGGCCTTCGGGAGCGACGTCGAGATCCGTTACGACCTGAGTAAAGCCCAGAGAGTCGTGGCGCTCGACGCGGACTTCTTGACTAGTGGCGCCGGCCACGAGCGCATGGCAGCCGACTTTGCGGCCACCCACAATGTTCGCGGTGGCAAGCGAGAGATGAGCCGCCTGTACGCGATCGAGTCGACCCCGACTCCGACCGGTACCGTCGCCGATCATCGACTTCCCGTCCGTCCGGCAGAGGTGGGGCAGTTTGCGGCAGCTCTGGCAGCCAAGGTCGGTGTTGCGGGCGTCTCAGCGCCGAGCCTGGGCAGTGACAAGCTGAGCGAGTGGGTCGATGCGATTGCCGACGACCTCCTGGCCCACCAGGGCACGAGCGTAGTGATCCCAGGCGACTACGCTGACGAAGCCGTTCACGTCCTGGCGCACGCGATCAACGCCGCCACGGGAGCTTTCGGAAGCACGGTCAAGGCGATCGAGCCGATTCTTCTCGAGCCTTCGGAGCATGCGGGAGCACTCGAAGCTCTGGCCGCCGAGATGAACGCTGGCCAGGTCGAGGCTCTGTTCGTACTGGGGTGCAATCCGGTGTACGACGCAACCGCGGATGTGGATTTCGCCGCCGCGATGGAGAACGTCGGAACCCGGTTCCATCTCGGCCTCTACCAGGACGAGACGGCTGCCCACTGTCAGTGGCACGTGCCGCAGGCTCACTACCTCGAAGGGTGGGGCGACGCGCGGAGTGCGGACGGCACGCTCGGCATCGTCCAGCCGCTCATCGAGCCCATGTTCGATGGTCGGACCGACATCGAGGTGCTCTCGGTGCTGGCCGGTCAGGCTGAAGAGGGTTACGACATCGTCAGGGCGACGTGGAGTGCGCTCGGCGACGATGCCTGGCAGAAGGCGCTCCACGACGGCTTCTCGGCCGACACTGCGGCAGCAACTCGTGAGGTTGCTCTCAATGCTTCGGCGGCAACGGATGCCGCTAGCCAGATCTCTGCTCCGAGCGACGGCTTCGACGTCGTGCTGCGGCCCGATCCGAACGTGTTCGACGGTCGCTTCGCCAACAACGGCTGGCTCCAGGAGCTGCCGCGGCCTCTCACCAAGGTGACCTGGGATCAGGTGGCGTGGATCGCACCGGCGACTGCTGAAGCCAACGAGATCGAGACGGGTCACGTGATTTCGGTGACGGTGGGCGAGCGCAGCATCGACGTTCCGGCCTGGGTGATGCCCGGTCAGCCTCACGACGTCATCACGATTCACTTCGGTTTTGGACGGACGCACGCGGGCAACGTCGGTGACGGCATCGGTGCCAACGCCAACGACCTGCGTGGATCGAGCGATGGCTTCGCGCTCAGCGGTGCTTCGATCGAGGACACGGGACGACGAGTCAAGATCGCCAGCACCCAAGAGCACTACCAGATCGAATGGCAGAGCCAGCAGGCCGAGGCTCGCCATCTGCTGCGGCGAGGTACGCTCGAGAAACTCGAGAAGGACGAGCACTTCGTCGACCACATGGGGCATCACGTTCCCGAAGTCACCATGTTCGAGGACTGGAAGTACGAAGGGTACTCCTGGGGTATGGCGATCGATCTCGGGTCGTGCACGGGCTGCAACGCCTGCGTCGCTGCCTGTACCGCCGAGAACAACATTCCGGTCGTGGGTAAGGAGCAGGTCCTTGCCGGTCGCGAAATGCAGTGGCTGCGGATCGATCGCTACTACTCGGGCGACCTCGACGACCCGGGCATCCACCACCAGCCGGTCGCCTGTCAGCACTGCGAGCGGGCACCGTGTGAGGTCGTCTGCCCGGTGGGAGCCACCGTGCACGGTGACGAAGGCCTCAACGAGATGGTCTACAACCGCTGCATCGGTACCCGGTACTGCTCGAACAACTGCCCTTACAAGGTGAGGCGGTTCAACTTCTTCCTGTACCAGGACAAGACCACTCCGATTCTCAAGCTGGCGCGCAACCCCAACGTTTCACTGCGCTCTCGCGGTGTGATGGAGAAGTGCACCTACTGCGTGCAGCGCATCAACTCGGCACGGCAGACCGCCAAGCTCGAGAGGCGCCGGATTCGCGACGGTGAAGTCATCACCGCGTGTCAGGAGGCGTGCCCCACTCAGGCGATCGCCTTCGGAGACCTCAACGACCCGAACAGCGAGGTCGTGCGCTGGAAGCAGGAGGCGTACGAATACTCGCTGCTGCCGGAAGTTGCGGTCGAGCCTCGAACGACCTATCTCGCAAAGATCACCAACCCGAACCCGGTGCTGGTGGCTGATGACCACGGACAGGCTGACAGCCACCACTAGGAGCTCTTCCAGATGTCACTGATAGACGTCGATATCAAGAACCGGGAAGAACTCGGTCGACCGCATTTCATCGACCAGAAAGAGACGCCGACTTCGGTCGACGATGCGATTTCTGGTGTCATTTTCGGCAAGACCTACCTTTGGTGGGTGGTCGGACTGGCAGTGTCCTTCGGACTCCTTTCCGTCGGCGGCCTCGGGCTGACCTGGCTGCTGATGAAAGGTGTCGGGATCTGGGGCATCAACATGCCGGTGGCCTGGGGTTTCGCGATCATCAATTTCGTTTGGTGGATCGGTATTGGCCACGCGGGCACGCTGATCTCGGCGATCCTGCTGCTCTTGCAGCAGGAGTGGCGGACTTCGATCAACCGCTTTGCGGAGGCCATGACGCTCTTCGCGGTCGCGTGTGCCGGTATGTTTCCGATCTTCCATACCGGTCGTCCCTGGCTCGCCTTCTGGATGCTGCCGTACCCCAACAACATGGGCGTCTGGCCGCAGTTTCGCAGCCCCCTGATCTGGGACGTCTTCGCAGTCAGCACGTACTTCACGATCTCCCTGGTCTTCTGGTACGTGGGTCTGGTGCCTGACTTGGCGGTGCTCCGCGACAAGGCCAAGCACCTCTTCGTCAAGCGCATCTACGGCCTGTTCGCCCTGGGCTGGCGCGGAGCTGCCAACCACTGGCACAACTACGAGAAGGCCTACCTGCTGCTTGCAGGGCTGTCGACACCGCTGGTGCTCTCCGTTCACTCGGTCGTGAGCTTCGACTTTGCCGTCGCCCAGCTGCCCGGCTGGCACGCCACGATTTTCCCGCCCTACTTCGTCGCCGGCGCCATCTACGCGGGATTTGCGATGGTGCTCACGTTGATGATTCCGCTGCGCGCGATCTTCAACCTGCACGCCTACATCACCGAGCGCCATCTCGAGAACATGGGCAAGGTCATGCTCGTGACGGGTCTCATCGTGGTGTACGGCTACGCGACCGAGGCCTTCATGGCCTACTACAGCGGCAACACGTTCGAGCGCTTCATGATGTACAACCGCGTCTTCGGCCCCTACTGGCCGGCCTACTGGGCGCTCCTGTTGTGCAACTTCCTGATGCCACAGCTGATGTGGATCAAGAAGTGCCGCACCTCGACGTTCTGGCTCTTCTTCGCCTCGCAGTTCGTCAACGTCGGCATGTGGCTCGAGCGCTACGTGATCGTCGCGGTCACCCTGACTCGAGACTTCCTGGTCAGCTCGTGGGGCGCCTACCACGGAACCTTCTGGGACTGGGCGGTGTTCATCGGCACCATTGGTCTCTTCTTGAGTCTCGTCTTCATCTTCATCCGCATCCTTCCGGCTCTCTCGATGACCGAGCTCAAGGCCATCTCGCCGGAAGGTAAGAGCGCGGGAGGCCACTGATGAGCGCACCACAGGAAACCGGCTCCGGACTCTTCGGCCTGATGGCCGAGTTCGAAACGCCGACCGACATCGTCAAGGCCGCTGAGTCGGTTCGAGAAGCTGGGTACCGCAGCTGGAACGCCTACACTCCCTACCCGGTGCCCAAGCTGTGGGAGCTCATGGAGCACAAGTCGCCAGTACCGGCGATGACCTTCATGGGGGGCCTGACCGGCGCCGTCGCCTCCTTCGCTTTCATCACCTGGACGCAAGTCGTCGACTACCCGTGGAACATCGGCGGTCGACCCACGTTCAGCTGGCCTGCGTGGATCCCGCCGACCTTCGAGACGACCATTCTGCTGGCCGGACTGACAGCCGGGATCGGAATGCTCGCCATCAACGGCTTCCCGAAGCCCTACCACCCGGTCTTCAACGTGGATGCCTTCGAGCGAGCCTCCCAGGATCGCTACTTCCTGGTCATCAAATCGGACGATCCTCATTTCGATCGCACCAGCACCGAGTCGTTCCTTCGCGAGCTCGGTCCTGTGGAGGTGAGTGAAGTTGACGAATAGCAAGTCCACCCGCAGCACGACGATCCTCCCGCACCTCTCGCAGAGATGGTTGCCCGTGCTCATCGTCCTGCTTGCCGTGACGACGGTTGCATGCCGTCAGGACATGCACGACATGGCGCGGCACGAGCCTCTCGAAGAGTCCGACTTTTTCTCCGACGGCTCCTCGGCCCGGCAACCCGTGAGTCACACGGTGGCGCGCGGCCATCTGCAAACGGACCGGCTGATGTTCACTGGCATCGGTGACGACGGGCAGTGGGCGAGCGACCTGCCCATGGAACTGACTGCCGAGGTCCTGGCACGCGGACAGGAGCGCTACGAGATCTTCTGTACCCCCTGTCACGACCGGGCGGGGAGTGGACGCGGAATGATCGTCGAGCGCGGCTTCAAGCAGCCTCCGTCCTACCACGAAGAGCGCCTACGGCAGATGCCGGTCGGCTACTTCTTCAACGTAGCCAGCGAAGGCTACGGGCTGATGTCCGGCTACAAAGCTCAGGTCAAGGCCGAAGACCGCTGGGCGATCGCGGCGTGGGTCCGAGTCCTACAGCGCAGCCGCTCACCGATCACCAGCCTTCCCTCGGAGGACCAGGGAATCCTGACCTCTATCGAGGGTGCGGGTGACGCTATCGGCAGCGACTCACACGATGACAGTGATGACGAAGGAGGCTCTGGCGACGAGGAGTCGCATGCCTCCCTCGGTTCCTCCCAACCGACGATGGACTCTGCACCGCGCACCGAGGTTGCGGGCGCGGACGGAGCAGCTCTATGAGTGATTCGACTCTCAATCCCTCGGACTATCAGCCGCCTGCAGAGTTGGGTCGGGTTCAGTCCATTGCTCTCGTCGTGGGTGCTGTCGGTCTGGCGCTTTCGGTGCTCGGCTACTTCAGCGATCAGGAGCAATTCTTCCGCTCTTACCTGGTTGGTTGGGTCTACTGGGTCGTGATCGCCGCCGGGTGCCTCGGTTGGTCGATGGTCCAGCACCTGACCGGTGGAACCTGGGGCCTGGTGCTCCGTCGGGTCCTGGAGGCCGGTTCGAGGACGATTCCTATCTTCGCGATCTTGTTCTTGCCGTTCTGGATTGGCATGGAGCACGTCTGGGAGTGGGCTCGTCCGGAGGCAGCTGAGGACCACCTGGTTCAGCTCAAGGCGGGTTTCCTCAACAAGGGCTTCTTCTGGGTCCGGTTCCTCATCTACTTCGCGATCTGGACGGGCTTGGCATTCATGCTGTCCAGCAACTCCAGGAAGCAGGACGAGACCGGAGACCCCAAAGTCACGGTGCGCATGCGCACGATCAGCGGCCCCGGCATCGTCATCTTCGTTCTCGTCACCACGGCGGCATCCTGGGACTGGCTCATGTCTTTGCTGCCCCATTGGTACTCGAGTCTCTACGGCTTCTACTTCGTATCGAGCACCGCTCTGGCCTCGCTGGTGTTCCTGATCGTTTGCGCCTGGTGGCTGCACACTCGGGAGCCGCTGTCTGGCCTCTTTCGCGCCAAGTACTTTCACGACTACGGCAAACTGACTCTTGCCCTCACGATGTTCTGGGCCTACATGACCTTGTCCCAGTTCCTCATCACGTGGTCCGGCAACGTGCCGGAGTTCACGATCTGGTACGAGGCGCGCAACACGGGCGGCTGGAAGCTGTTCACGATTCCACTCGTGATCTTCCACTTTTTCGTTCCGTTCTTGATCCTCCTGTCAGCCAAGCTCAAACAGCAGCCCTCCAGGTTGGTTCTCGTGGCCTTCTACATGTTGGCCATGCGCTGGGTCGACCTGTACTGGCAGGCAGCACCCACGTGGCACGAGAATCTGACCGTCCACTGGCTCGACTTTGCGACTCTGGCGGGGGTCGGCGGGATCTTCGTCTTCTTCTTCATCCGCGAGCTGCGGAGCCGAACCATCGTCCCGGTCAAGGATCCCTACCTCAAGGAGGTCATCGGCCATGGCTGATCACGACGCTCGACAGGACGCCCCCAACTATCTCGGTACCGAGCTTCCGTACAAGTCGCTCTACTGGTCGATGGCCGCGGTCGTCATCACCGCCATCGTGTTCGCGATTGCGCTGTGGCCCCTGCTGGCGGGTTTCGTCTCTCTCGCCGATGGCGCCGATGCCGGTGTCGTATCCGGGCCCTCCGACGATCGTCCCTCGGGGCCGCTTCTCCAGGCCGAGCCCGAGCGTCAGATGGAAGATTTCCAGCGCGAAGAAGAGGCCCGCGTGACCAGCTACGGCTGGCACGATCGGGCGAACGGACTCGCTCGAATCCCCCTGGAGCGCGCTGCCGAACTCATTCTTGAAGAGGGACTCGGCCCCGTCGTCGGAGTCTCGACGGCCACGGCAGCAGATGCTCAAGCTGCCCCCGCGCCGCAAGATGAGAGCGCCACCGAGGGAGCTAGCGAGTGAGTCTTACCCAGCCTTCACGATCGACGAGTCTGAGGATTCTGGTCTGGATCTTCGCGGCCTTCGTCTCTGCGTCGACTTTCGCGCAGACCCAATCGATGACGGTCTCTCGTCAGAAGGTCACCCCGGATCCGGATCAGGAGAACCGTCTCCCGCTCGAGCTCCGCCGACTGGGTTGGGACCAGAAGATCGGCGACTTTCTCGATCTCGAGCTGACCTTCGCCGACAACGAAGGCAACCAGCGACCGCTGGCTGACTACTTCGACGGCGAGCGCCCGGTTTTGCTGGCCCCGGTGTACTTCGAGTGCCCCATGCTGTGCTCGCTAGTGCTCGACGGAGTGGTCCGAGGCCTCAAACCGCTCCAGTTCCTTCCGGGCCAGGAGTTCCAGGTGCTGGCGGTCAGCTTCGACCCGGGCGAAGACTCAGATCTCGCACAGAAGTCGCTCAACACGGCGCTGGCACGATACGGACGCCCCGACGACCCCAGCGGCTGGAGCTTCTTGACCGGCTCGCAGGACCAGATCGACCAGTTGATGTCATCGATCGGGTTCAAGTACGAGTACAACGAAGAGACCGGTGAGTACGGGCACGCCGGAGGGATCGTCCTCCTGACTCCCGACGGCCAGATCTCCAGGTACTTCTACGGCGTCGACTACGCCCCGAAAGAACTTCGCCTGGGCTTCGTCGAGGCCTCACAGAACCAACTCGGCAACCTCGTGGACCAGGTCATGCTGTTCTGCTATCAGTACGACCCGATGACCGGGAAGTACAGCAAGATCAGCATGAACATCGTTCGAGCCGGTGGAATCCTCACCGTGCTGGCCCTGGCCTTCTTCATCATCAAGATGCTCCGTGCGGAGTCGCGGCGGGCCGTGCCGGCTCAGGGAGCCCAGTGACATGTTTGCTGACGTGAACGTCGAGTTCCTGGAAACCCAGACAGCTGGATCGAACGGCGTACTGACCGCGATCTGGGAGACAAGACTGTGATCGAGCTCATCAAAGGCTATTTGCCCAACATCCTCGACAACCTTCCGCTCCTGCCGGAGCAGGCATCGACGATCGCGGCCGAGGTCGACCTCCTGACCCTGGCCTGGACGGCGATCAGCTTCGTCTCAGGCACGATCGTGGTTGCGGTCGCTCTCTACTTCGGCATCCGCTACCGGCGTCGATATGCCACTCAAGTTGGCGGTCACGAGACCCACGCTCCGGCAGTGGAGATCGTCTCGATGCTGATCCCGTTCGTCGCCTGTATGGCGATGTTCGTGTGGGGAACGAAGGTGTTCGTCGATATGCGGCGGATCCCGCCGGACGCAGTCGAGTACTTCGCGTTCGGTAAGCAGTGGATGTGGAAGATCCAGCATCCAAACGGCCTGCGCGAGATCAACGATTTCACGATCCCCGTCGACACGCCGATCAAGCTGACCATGACGTCTGAAGACGTGATCCACTCGTTTTTCATACCGGCCTTCCGGGTGAAGCAGGACGTCCTGCCGGGTCGCTACACCACGATGTGGTTCGAAGCGACCGAGCTCGGTGAGTTTCACCTCTTCTGCGCGGAGTACTGCGGTTCCGAACACTCCTACATGGGGGGAACCGTGACCGTCCTGAGCCAGGAGGACTACCAGGACTTCCTGAATCAGGAGTCACCGGAGAGAGGGTCGCCGGTCTCTGGCGGTCGAGAGCTGTTCACGTCGCTGGCCTGCGTAACATGTCACCAGGAAGCGGACAACGCGCGTGGACCGAGTCTCCGCGGTGTCTACGGCCGGGAGGTCCAGTTGGCATCCGGTACGAGCGTCGTGGTGGATGATGCCTATCTCCGAGAGTCGATCGTCAACCCGCGCGCCAAGATGCGCTCCGGCTACATGCCGCTCATGCCGACGTTTGAAGGGCAGGTCACCGAGGAGCAACTCCACGACCTAGTGAGCTACATCAAGACTCTCGACAACACCAACGACGTCGCCGCCAACGACGATGATTCATCCGATGACTCTCACGACTCAGAGACTGCGACCAGCGTCTCTGCAGGAGGGTAGCTGACCATGTCTGCTCACACCGACACGTACGACCCCAAGGTCAACTATCTCAACACCGACTGGAGCATCAAGTCTTGGCTCCTGACGCTGGATCACAAGCGCATCGCTTGGCTGTATCTGGTCTCGATCTCGGGCTTCTTCGTCTTGGGCGGCATCTTCGCGCTGCTGATCAGACTGGAGCTGCTGACGCCTCAAGGCGACCTGCTCTCGCCGGACGGTTACAACCGTGTGTTCACGCAACACGGCGTGCTGATGATCTTCCTGTTCCTGATCCCGTCGATACCCGCGGTTCTCGGCAACTTCCTCGTTCCACTGATGTGCGGCGCCATCGACGTCGCCTTTCCGAGGCTGAATCTCGCCAGCTGGTACATCTACACGATCGGCGGCATTCTGATCGTCATCGCGCTCATCACCGGCGGTGTCGATACGGGTTGGACGTTCTACACACCGCTCAGCTCTACGTACGCCAACTCTCAGGTGATGTTCGTCGCGCTCGGTGTCTTCATAGCCGGCTTCTCGTCGATCCTCACCGGGCTGAACTTCCTGGTGACCATCCACACGATGCGGGCTCCGGGTCTTACGTGGGGACGCCTCCCACTGTTTCTGTGGGGTACCTACGCCACGAGTCTGATCAACGTCCTCGGAACGCCGGTCGTCGCGATCACGATCGGACTGGTCGGTGCCGAGCGCACCCTCGGCTTGGGAATCTTCGACCCAGCACTCGGAGGGGACCCGGTCCTCTTCCAGCATCTCTTCTGGTTTTACTCACATCCCGCGGTCTACATCATGATCTTGCCCGCGTTCGGCGTGATCAGTGAGCTCATCTCGGCGTTCTCGCGCAAGCGTGTCTTCGGCTACAGCTTCATTGCGGCCTCGAGTGTGGGAATTGCCGTCCTGGGCTTCATCGTCTGGGCGCACCATCTCTTCACGACCGGCATGTCAGTCTACGCTGCGACGGTCTTCTCGGCTCTGACGATGCTCATCGCTGTCCCGACTGCCGTGAAGATGATCAACTGGACGACGACCATGTATCAGGGCGCGGTCAAGTGGGATACGCCGATGCTCTACGCAGTCGGCTTCCTCGGCCTCTTCCTGATTGGTGGACTCACCGGCGTCATGCTGGCGACCCTGGGTATCGACATCCACGTTCACGACACCTACTTCGTCGTCGCGCACTTTCACTACGTGATGGTGGGTGGTGCCATCATGGGCTTCCTGGGAGGCCTCCACTTCTGGTGGCCCAAGATGACCGGTCGCCTCTATCCCGAAAGCTTCTCGAAGGTTTCGGCCGTTCTCATCTTCGTGGGCTTCAACGCGACCTTCTTCCCGCAGTTCATCCTCGGCTACATGGGGATGCCGCGCCGCTATCACGCCTATCCGGAAGAGTTTCAGGTGCTCAACATCTTCTCGACGGCGGGAGCGAGCATCCTCGGTGTGGGTTACCTCCTGCCTCTGGTGTACTTCACGTGGTCGATCGTGGCCGGCAAGAAGGCGCCCGAGAATCCATGGGGTGCCATGGGACTCGAGTGGCGGATTCCATCACCACCGCCCACCGAGAACTTCGTCAAAGAGCCGGTGATCACGGATGCCTACGACTACGAGCACGAGATCCTCAAGGAGCAGATCGAGGAGATTGCTCGAGACGAGGCGGCAGCGGTGCCATCGACCGCCTAGATCGACGGCCACCAACTCTCTTCGCAATCACCTTCTGATCCGGGATACCGAACCCACCAAGGCCCCTCTCGGGAGACATCGATGTCGACTCACGCAGACTCAGCACTAGCTCATCACTTCGAGAGCTTCGAGCAGCAGCGCACCGCCGCCTCGCTCGGCATGTGGCTCTTCCTGGCGCAGGAGCTGATGTTCTTCGGCGGCCTGTTCACGTGTTACCTGATCTACCGGTCGCTCAACTCGCTGGACTTCGCGATCGCGAGCAGTGAGCTCGACATCACCCTTGGCGGCATCAACACCGCGGTTCTGATCACCAGCAGTCTGACTATGGCTCTGGGCGTCAAAGCGGCGCAGCTGGCCAAGAAGAATCAGCTGATCGGCTACCTGCTGGCCACCATTCTCCTGGCGTGTTGCTTCCTGGTCATCAAGTACTTCGAGTACGCGGCCAAGTTCGAGCACCATACGGTTCCAGGTCAGCACTTCGAGTTTCACGTGCCGCCCGACCTCATAGAGAAGTTCGAGCTCGGGCCGGAGCGCCTGGTCCAGATGGAAAAGCGGGCAGAGATCTTCTTCTCTGTCTACTTCGCCATGACCGGGCTTCACGGACTGCACGTTCTCATTGGAATCGGCATCGCAATCTGGCTGCTGTTTCCGGCGTCGCGAGGCAAGTTCAATATGGACTACCACGCGCCAGTGGAGAACTTCGGTCTCTACTGGCACTTCGTTGATCTCGTCTGGATCTTCCTCTTCCCGTTGCTGTACCTGCTCGGCCGCAACATCCACGCTTGAGGTAAATCGATGTCTGAGCATGGCGACGTCCACGTATCCCCCAACTCCACCTACTTCGGAGTCTTTTTCGCCCTCTGTGTCCTGACCGTGGTCACGGCCTGGGTGGCGTTTTACGACTTCGGTCCGTTCAACGACCTCGTCGCTCTGGGGATCGCCTTCACCAAGGCCTCGCTGGTCGTTCTGTTCTTCATGCACGTGAAGTACAGCGGTCGCCTCGTCAAACTGATCGTGATCGCGTCACTCGTTTGGCTCGGCATCATGTTCGGGCTGACGATCATCGACTACGTGTCGCGCGAAGCCGTGACTCCGGACCCGGCGGTGGTGCCCAGCCCCTACGAGACGTTTGAGCCGAAGTCTCTCAGCGGGGACGGTGATCATGGCGGCGACGCCGCTCACTGACGTCTCGACGGACAAGGCCCCTAGAGTCGACATGACTTCTGGGGCCGTAGTCGGCCAAGCGGTGGACTCTTGATGGCCGGGGCTCACAAGGAGCTCTCCGGAGCACAACGCCGATCGCTACGCGGACAGGCCCATGGTCTCAAGCCCGTGGTGATCGTCGGCCGCCATGGCCTCACCGATACGGTGGCGCACGAAATCGATCAGGCCCTCGACCACCACGAGCTCATCAAGATCCGAGTCGAAGGTGAGCGCGACGAGCGGTCGGTGATCTCCCAGAAGATCGAGGAGTCTCTCGACTGCGCGACAGTGGGTGCTGTGGGTAAGGTCCTGGTCCTCTTTCGCCAGCAGGACGACGAGAGCAAACGTCGGATTCGGATCTGACAGGTCCCGAGATCACCCACTGCCCTGCCGGCTCGCCCAGAGTGCGCCGCCCGACAGACGAGCGTGCTGATACCTCTTGGTCCACATCATCCGGCCAATGAGCAGCTGATGGCTCCAGATTCGAACTCGGACTCCTCAGATCCTCTGGCATCCGGCTCGAGAGTTTCTAGCCAGCGATCCTGAGGCGCGTCTGAGAGCGCGGCCCTGCCCGGATCTCCTTGTGCCGACTGGCCCTTCTCGGCGGATCCCTGTGACCTCGTTCGAGTTGGCCGCTCGAATTGTGTTCCGCGCGTAACTTCTGGGCACCCCCGTGCGTAAGGCCTGCTGAGGTCCCGAGTACAAGAACAGATAGCGAGAGAGCCATCGTGCACAAGCTGCTTCAAGATCTTCGCTTCGCCCTGCGACGAACGGTTGCGCGGCCCGCGTTCACTGCGGTTGCCGTGCTCTCTCTGGCGATCGGGATCGGCGCCAACACCGCCATCTTCTCGCTGGTGAACGCAATCATCCTGCGGCCCTCCGGCCTCGCGCAGCCCGAGCAGCTGGTCGACATCTATCGCAGCATCGCCGGCTTCTCGCATGCCACCTTCTCTTATCCGGATCTCGATGATCTACGGCGGGAGACGCAGACGGTTTTTGCCGAGGTCGCCGGATCCCGCCTCTCCTTCTTCCAGGCCGACGTCGAAGGCGGGGTGGAGATGATCCCGGGGGAGCTCGTCAGCGGCAACTACTTCACCATGCTTGGCGTTCCGGCTGAGATTGGTCGAGTTCTCCTGCCAGACGACGACGTGTCTCCACGCTCTCATCCGGTCGTGGTGATCTCATACCGCTACTGGCAGGATCGATACGACGGGAGAGAGTCTGTCGTCGGTGAGCAGATCCGGTTGAGCGGCTCGCTCTATACGATCGTCGGCGTCGTACCCCGAGGCTACGAGGGCAACATGCGGGGCCTGTCGCCTGCGGTCTACGCCTCGTCGATGATGGTCTCCATGCTGCAGCCGTCGAACGAAGACGAGCTCACCAGCCGGAACAACCAGAGTGTGTTCGTCAAGGCCCGCCTCCTCGAAGGGGTGACTCGAGTCGAGGCGCAAGAGGTCTGCGACCGCATTGCGGAGACTTTCGTCGCACGCTATCCCGATGCCTGGCAGGCCGACGATGCGATCACCGTCGTAGCGACCAACGACGTGATTCTGAACCCGATGCTCGATCGGGTAGTGACCTCGGCCGCGGTGCTGATGATGGTGGTCGTGGCCCTGGTGCTGCTGATCTCCTGCGCCAACCTGGCGAGCTTTCTCCTAGCGCAGGCTGTCGACCGCAGAAAAGAAGTCGCCGTGCGTCTGGCAATGGGCGCGAGCCGAGGCGTCGTCGTTCGCCAGTTTCTCACTGAAGCCGTCGTGCTTGCGCTGATCGGTGGTGCAGGGGGTCTCTTGCTGGCCCGGACGCTTCTCGATCTGCTCTTGACTGCTGACCTGCCGTTGCCTTTCCCGGTCACTCTCGATCTCGGTCTCGATCCGAGCGTGTTGGGGTTCAGCTTTCTCGTGACGTTGGCAGCAGGTGTGCTCTTCGGACTCGCGCCTGCCCTGCAGGCGACGCGCGCGGAGGTGGCGCCGACACTCAAGGACGAAAGCACAGGTGGTGGACGACCGAAGAGGCTCAATCTGCGGAGCGGCCTGGTGATTGCCCAGGTTGCGATCTCTTTGATGCTGTTGGTGGGTGCGGGCCTCTTCCTGCGGAGCCTACAGGCGAGAGTCGACATCGATCCTGGCTTCGGGGACTCGCCAGCTGCCCTGGTGACGCTGCAGACCGTGCCGGACCGCTACACGGAGGAAGAGGCCCGTTTGTTCTTCGAGGCGCTGAAGCGAGAAATCACGGCGCTACCTGGTGTCGAAGCGATCGGTATGGTCTCGGACATGCCGCTGACCACGACCACCAACATGATGATCGGTCTGAACGTCGACGGCGTGGCGCCGCCACCTGATCGCGATTTCCACATGATCGACATCACCCACGTCGATACCGGCTTCTTCGAAGCGACCGGAGTCGATCTGTTGGAGGGTAGGGTCTTCCTGGAGAGTGACCGCAGTGATACGCAACAGGTCGTGATCGTCAGCGAGACATTTGCCAGGCAGTTCTGGCCGCAGGGTAGTGCTCTTGGGAATCTCGTCCGCGGCCTCGACGGTGACTACACCGTGGTAGGCGTGGCCGAAGACGTCAAGGTGCGAGCGCTGGGGGAGGCACCGCGCCCGTTCCTGTACAGACCATACGCCCAGGAGTTCCAGTCGATGATGACCGTCGTCGCACGAACGGACCGCGATTCGGCGGGGCGTGTTGCCGACATGGTCTCACTCGCTCGCGCCAGAGACCCGGACATCCTGGTCTTCGAATCG
>JANQPS010000099.1 GCA_028285365.1 Thermoanaerobaculia bacterium
ATCTTCCCGGGAGTCGTACCCTGCTCGCTCTCGCCCTCGGGTTGGTGCTCGTGCGCTGGGGGATCGGCCTCCTGGCTGGCCGGCACGGTGGACGACTCATGGCGCGATGGGAGCTCGGACTCCGGCGTCAGCTGGTCCGTCACTTTTCCGAAGCTTCGTGGAGCGTTCAATCCCAGGAACGTGTAGCCGAGATCCAGCAGCGGTTGCTCGCCCATGTGACCCAGACGATGGGAGTGCTCGACGCCATCACCAAGGGTTGGGCGTCGCTGGTCAGCTTTGGAGTCCTGCTGCTCGCCGCGGTGGCGGTCGACCCCGTAGCGGCGATTCTCGTGGGCGTGACGTCTCTTGCGCTCCTGTCGGTCATTCGACCGATCTCCATGCGCGCGAGTCGTCTCGGCAAGGAGTACTCAGACACCGTGCTCGGCACCGCGGCGTCGCTCAAGTCGTTCGTCGAGTCGGCCCGCGAGCTGGCTGTCTACGGCGTCATGACCCCTGCACGCGACGAAGTCGACGAGCGCCTCGTCGACCTGGCCGTCCTGAGGCGTCGCTCCAAGATGGTGAGCGCGGCGAGCGGGGTCTCGTACCAGAGCATGGCCATGGTCGTGGCCGTCGCAGCCCTGGCGGCGGTGGTCATCCTCTCGCCGGAGCGTCTCGGCAGCCTCGGTGCGGTCGTGCTGTTGTTGCTGCGCTCGATGAGTTACTCACAGGGTGTCCAGGGAGCGTTGCATCGCATACGCGAGACTGCGCCGTTTCTCGACGAGATTCAGGCGTTCGAGAAGCGACTGGTCGACGCGCCTGCGAGGCGCTCGTGGGGTGACGTCGAGCCCGGTGCCTGGGACCTCGAACTCGAGTCGGTGCGCTACAGCTACCCCGACGGCACCGAGGCCGTTCGCGACGTCAGCTTCACCGTGCCCGAGGGCTCGAGCGTGGCGCTCGTGGGTCGTTCGGGTTCCGGCAAGTCGACGCTGGTTCAGCTCGTTCTCGGACTGCGCTCGCCGGATTCCGGGGAGATCCGCCTGGGCGGGGTGTCGCTGCGCCAGCTCGATCGCGAGTCATGGTCTCGCGGCGTGGCATTTGTGCCTCAAGAGACGGTCCTGCTCGACGACACGCTCAGCAAGAACGTGCGCTTCTTCAGAGATCACGTGACTAGTGACGCGATTGCTGCTCTGCTCGAGCGACTCCAGCTCATGGACATGATCCGCGAGATGCCGCATGGTCTCGAGACCCTGGTGGGCGAGCGGGGCGCTCGCCTCTCCGGCGGTCAGCGCCAGCGTCTCTGCATCGCGCGGGCACTCGTCGATCAGCCACGCCTGCTCGTCCTCGACGAGCCCACGAGCGCGCTCGACGCGCATTCGGAACAGGTCATCCAAGAGTGTCTCGCCGAGCTGAGCGGGCGCACCACCGTGGTGGTCGTCGCGCACCGTCTGTCGACCATCCGTCGTGCCGACCTGGTCGTCGTTCTCGATCAGGGTCGTGTCGCCGGAGTCGGTACCGCAGCCGAGCTCGAGGCGAGCATGCCGTACTTCAGAGAAGCGCTCGAGATCTCGGAGCTGGGCGGCTGACAGGCTGGTGGCTGGCGGCTGAAGGTGTCGGGGCCGAGTCGGGATCTGATCGAGCGTGTGATTGTCAGGGTGACAATCGAGAGGAGACTGGTGGTTCGCTCGGGATCTCGAGGGTCGTGCTCGAGCGCGTGCCGTTGTCCCCGCCGGAGTACATGACGGACAGGGTGTAGGGCGACGAGGGAGTGGAGGGAAGAAGCATGCTGGCGGCGACCGCTCTCAGGGCGTTTCCTCCGATCCGGCGATATGGCGATCGAAGCTCCGGAGGAGGTTGCTCATTGCCGCAAGCTCAGCTGACTCTGGGTAGACATGACTCAGGTAGCTTGGTGTGCAGCGGCACTCGAACACGGAATGAACTCGGCGACGAGAGAGCCCAAACTCAGCTATCTGAATCTCGATCGAGATCCAGCCTGGATGCCTGAGCCTCGTCATGTTGCCGGTCTCGGACTCGAGCTGTCGCTTGAGATCGTCCCATGACAGGTCCACGAGCCCGCCGTCGACGATACCTCGGAAGATCTCTGAGACTTCCGCCGCGGCAAGCGTCACTTGAACCTCTGGTTGAGCGTTTGCGCTGGGCGGGACTGCAGACTGCTGACTCCGCACCAATCTTCCATCTCCAAAGAGAACGGTGGTTGTCGTCGTCGCAGGAATGACATCGCCTCCACCGGTACGCACCGTGATGAGTGCTTCGCTCGGGCTGGTAGAGAGTGCGTAGGGAATCGATGTTTCGCCGCTGGACGGCAGGACTACTAGCGCAAGCAGCGCAGCGAGAAGGCCAGGAGGGAGAGTGACGGTCTTCATGAGCAGAGAAACCCCTGCTCCTCCGGTCGGTGCGCAAGACGACGAGGTGCACTTTCGGAGTTACGGAAAGTCGTCGCTAGGGTCAGCGTCATCGATCCTCCTGTGCATGGTTCGTTGGCGTCATGCGTATAAGAGAGCGTAAGCACAATGCAGCTATCTTGTTTGGGAACGCCCTGGATCGACGCGAGTGCCCTGCCGCAGAGGTGGATGTCCAGTGACGGCGAGGTGCTCGCAGTCCGTCAGATATGGGTCGAGGCCCTTCGCATGCGCTCAGGGTGACGATCGAGTGAGAGAGGATCTCGACATCTTCATGACAGGCCGTGCTCTCTTGGAGACGTCATTCCCACTCGACGTTCCCACACACTCCGATCTCTTGACCGGAAATGTGTCGCGCAGCGTCCGAGGCCAGGAAGAAGGCGAGATCTGCCACCTCTTCCGGTGTGATCCAGCTGCGCATGGAGACCTTCGACAGCAGCTCGGCTTCCGCCGTCTCTTCACTCAGACCGTCGCGAATACGGCTTTGGATCCGCGCACGACTCGCTTGGTCCTCGATCATGCCGGGCAGGATCAGGTTGCAGCGGACGTTGTCCGGCCCCAGCTCTCGAGCCACTTGCTGCGTCAGGCCGCGCACTCCGGCGTTGGAGGCCGCGTAACCCGCGTGTCCCTGTAGTCCGGCGCGTCCGGGCGGGCCTGCGATGTTGATGATCGAGCCGCCCATCTGATCCCTCATGATGGGCACGACCTCGCGGATGCAGTAGAACACCCCGCTCAGATTGACCTCGAGCACACGCTGCCAGTCCTGAGCGCCCAGCTCTTCGAGGCGGGTGCGCGAACCGCGCTCGTCAGCCGCGTTGACCAGCACGTCGACGCCGCCCATCCATTCGTGGGCCTCGGCAACGCACAGGTTCACGTCGCCGGCGTTGGCGACGTCGGCCGCCGTCCCATGCATACCGGGGTGCTCAGCCAGGGTTTCGACCAGGCTCTGCGCGGAGGGCTGGCAGATGTGCACTTGCGCTTCGGCTTCGTGGAAGCGCCTTGCGATCGCGAGGCCGAGTCCTTCGGCCCCGCCGGTCACCAACACCCGCAACGGTTGCGGTTCGTCGTCGAAGAGCATGAGAGGCGCGATCGTATCTCAGGGTGCAGACTGGCTCGACCGATTGCGTGGAGTCGGAGGGCAGGGGTGGGCAGAGGCTTCCCAGACGGTTTGTCAGGAGGTGGCAAAGAATGATCGATCGAGGCTTCCGCCACTCAGCAGGCAGACTGAATCGCCAGAGATCGAGTTGGCTGAGATCGAGCTGTTGACTGCAAGTGCCGCGGCCAGACCGATCGCTCCCGACGGCTCGACCAGCATCTTGTTGTCCCACAGCAGCGAGATCATCGCGCGCCGTGTGGCGTCGTCGTCGACGAGCACGATGTCGTCGACGAGCTCCTCGAGCAGCGGAAAGAGCTCTTCGGTGCAGTAGGGCACCGCGATGCCGTCGCAGATGGTCGAGCTCTCGATGTCCACAGGGTGTCCGGCGTCGAGCGCTCTGGCCAGAGACGGGCAGCCGGTGGGCTCGACCGCGACGATGCGCGCCGTCGAGCCAGCGGCTCGCAAGGCTGCCGCTACGCCGATCAGCAGGCCGCCGCCGCCGACCGGGATGTAGACGTGCCCGGCGTCCGGCGCTTGTTCGGCGAGCTCGAGGCCCAGGGATCCGTGGCCCAGGTGGACGTCGGAGTTGATCCAGGGGTGGATGAAGGCACGGTCCTCGTGTTGCCAGAGCTCTTCTTTGAGGAATCGGAACATCTCCGGACCGGGAACGAGGCGCGGGGTTCCGCCCATGGCTCGGACCGCGTCGATCTTGGCGCTTGGCGCAGTCTCCGGCATGACGCTCTCGGCGGTCACGCCAAAGTCGCGCCCGCACCAGGCGAGTGCCTGCGCGGTATTGCCGGCGCTGACCGTGAGGAGCCCACGAGCACGCTGGGCGGTCGAGAGCGCTTGAACGGCGTGAAAGATGCCTCGCAGCTTGAACGAGCCGACCGGCTGAAAGATCTCGGCCTTGAGAAGGATGGAGGGGGCCGCCCCTTTCGCCTCGTGGTCGCGGTAGCGCAGGACGGGGGTGCGCTCGCAGACTCCGTCGAGGGTCTGGGCGGCGGCTCGGAAATCGTCGAGGGAGGGAAACGTTCGAGTGCTCACGAGGGACTCCGAGTCGATGCTGGGCGGGAGGTGTGTGGGTCTCGTCGACCGCGAGCTACCAGTCGACAGGGATCTGGATGATGCGCCCCTCGCGGTCTTCGGTACAGACGTAACCTTCGCGACGGCCAAAGAGGTAGAGATCCCGCAGCACGACGACGTCCTGATGGCAGTACTCCTCGATCAGGTCGAGGCGCCCCTCCTTGTACCACTCGAGACTCTGCAGCCCATCAGCGCTCTTGGAGATCCCCAGGGTGGCCCTGGCGAGCTTGTTCAGGGACAGCTTGCTGCCAACGGTGTCTGCCACTTGCTCGAAGAGGTCGAGGGTGGGCAAGGTGCGGCGATAGTCCTCGCCCGTGTAGCCCGCGAGCACCGCGTAGTCGAAGCGGTAGATGTTGAACCCCACGACGAGGTCCGCCGAGCGAAGGTCTTCTCCGAGCTTGGCAGCGTCCTGCTCGTGGTAGACCACAAACCGGTTCTCTTCGAGATGGAGTGCGACGGCGAGTGCCATTCCGAGGCGATGGAGTCGATGCCAGCCGCCCACGTCGTCGGCCGAGCGTTTCGTCTCGATGTCGAAGAGGACGGTGTTCTCGATGATCGCGGGGATGATCGGTCGCTTCCATGCGCGCTGCTGGCGTCGGACCTCGGCATGGCTGTGGCCGAGGTCGAAGAGGCTGCGCCGACTCCCACCGAGGGGCTGCGGGTCCGACGTGATCAGCGCGTCGGTCGGGCCGTTGCCCTCCCGGGCAGGTTCGCCCGGTAGCGTCCGGCGTTTGCGGCGCGAGTGGCGCTCGACCGGTTGACTGAGGTCGAGAGCGGGAACTGTGATCTCGCCGTGGTTGGCCGGTCTGCGCTCGCGCAGGATCTCGATCAGGTGCTCGGCGCCGGCCTTGTCCAGCGGTCGATTGCCGTTGCCGCACTTCGGTGACTGGACGCAGCCCGGGCAACCCGACTCGCAGCTGCAGCCGCGCAGCAGCTCGACGACTCGATCGAGAAGCTCGGGTAGTCGCTCGAAGCCGGCATCGGCGATGCCGACGCCTCCTTCGTGCCCGTCGTAGATGAACACCGCGCCACAACCGACCTGGGGGTGATGAGGGATCGAGATTCCGCCCAGATCGCCGCGGTCGCAGAGCGCGAGGACCGGAAAGAGGGAGATCGCGGCGTGCTCTGCGGCGTGAAGGGCTCCCATGAAGTCCTGGTCCTCGTCGCGCAGGGTCTCTTCGATCGTGCGGGGCGCCGCAAACCATAGCGCCACGCTCTCGAATTCGACCGGGTCGAGCTCGAGGTCTTCTTCGCCGAGTTTCTCCTGGGAAGCGATCCGCCGCCGTTCGAAACCCACGACCCACTCGGTGACCTTGACCCTTCCCAGCCAGGCGTGCAGTGGTCCGTCGCTGCGCTCGCCGAGAATCTCGAGGATCTGGGTGTTCTTCTCGGTCAAGGGAGACGTGAAGTAGTCCACGCGCACCGGCCGCGCCTGGACTCGCTTGCGCTCGCTGTTGAGCTCCGTGACCGCAAGCTGACGGCCCGCATGGAGGTAGATCGCTCCCGGGTGACACTCACGAAGGACGCGCACACCGTCGACGGTGCCGATGATCTTGCCGGTGGCCTCGCTCTCGATGCCGTACGTATGGCCGCCTCCGCGCAGGGAGACTCCACGATGGGGTGACTGATGACGGCAGTAGATCTCCCGGCCGTCTTCCGACCGGGTCAGGTCGAACGACGAGATGAGATCGCCGACGAGAGCTCGGTTGCGCTCCAGGTAGGAGGCGTCCTTGGTGTCGTCGAGCGGCAGCTCGGCAGCTGCACACTGGAGATGGGGGCCGGCGATCGCCGGCGCGCCCGGGCTGATGACCAGGGGCTCACACTGGCGGTCGAGAAAGTCGTCGGGATTGCGGAGCAGGTACTGATCGAGTGCATCAGGCAGCGCCACGAGCGCCGTGATCGACTCTCGATCCTTGCGGCCGACTCGGCCTGAGCGCTGCCACGTGGCCATCATGCTGCCTGGAAAGCCGACCAGGATGCAGGCGTCGAGCCCGCCGACGTCGATTCCCATCTCGAGAGCCGAGGTCGAGATGACGGCGTCGAGGCGACCGTCGAACAGCTCCTGCTCGATGCGCCGGCGCTCTGAGGCCAGGAACCCGGCGCGGTAGTTGGCGATGCGCTCGGCGAGTCGCGGCTCTTTGTCGTGCAGCCACTTCTGCAACAGCTCGGTGATCCGTCGCGCTTTGGTGAAGACGATTGTCTTGAGTCCCGCGCCAACCAGCTCGACCAGTAGCTGGAGCGTCGTGGTGTAGGGGCTCGTCTGAGGCTGCATCAACAGGAAGTGCCTGCCCTCTCGGGGTGCTCCGGACTCTTCGATGATCTCGAACGGTCGGGCGGCCAGAGCGGCAGCAAAGTCAGCAGCGTTGGTCGCAGTGGCAGACGATGCGACGATCGATGGTGACGAGCCGGCTCTCTGGCAGAGTCTCAGGAGCCGCTGCAGGACATGGTGGAAGTGTCCGCCGAAGATCCCTCGATAGGTGTGCAGCTCGTCGAGCACGATCCAGCGCAGGTCGCGAAGAAAGGGTCCCCAGGATGCGGCGTGAGCCAGAATCCCCAGGTGAAGCATGTCGGGGTTGGAGATGAGGATGCGCGGCGGACTCTCACGGATGCGCTCGCGCTGCTTGCGCGGCGTGTCACCGTCGTAGATTGCCGACATCTCCGAGGGATCGAGCCCCAGACTCGACGAGATCTGGTCGAGTTTGCCTTTCTGGTCCTGACCGAGCGCCTTCAGGGGGAAGAGAAAGACGGCGCGTCCCGGCCCGCGGCGCAGAGCCTCCTCGATCACCGGGACCTGAAAGACGAGAGACTTGCCGGACGCGGTAGGCGTCGTGATCAGGACGTCTCGGTTGGCTCGCGCGGCCTCGATGCCGCGCGCCTGGTGATGCCACAGCTCGCCGACTCCGGCGAGGGTCAAGGCCGCGCGCAGGCCGGTGTCGAGAGGAGGGTTCGGAGACGCGAGAGTTTCCGGGCGCGGAGGCAGATACGCACGGTGGACGATCTGGTCGCCGAGGTCGCCGTGCTCGGCTAGCTCATCGACGACCCCGTCGAGGGTGAGGAGGGAGCGCACCGAGTGATCGTACTCCCTGAGGGAGGCGGGCTCTACTCGAAGGCTGGAGCGATGGGGAGAGATGTCACCTGGCGCAGACGTGAGCCGGGGTGCGGAGCTCGCTCTTCCGCCTCGGGAATGACGATCCGAGGCGGAGTGGCCGTGAACTCGACTCTCAGTGGTTGGCCCGTAAACGCGTTGGCTTGCGATGCTTCGTCTGGCTGTCTTCCGAGACGCATCAAGGCTGCAGCACGCAGCAACTGTCGGCGGGCGTGGTCGAGCGCCATGCGATCGCCCAGGTGGCTGGCCTCGAACCAGGTGTCGGCGACCTCCAGCACTTCGCGATTGAACGTGGTGCTGGCGCGCAGGGCCTCGAGGCGCTCACGCTGGACGATCAGACTCCGTGTCTTGTTGCGCTGGGGCTGAAGCCAGCGACGTGGATCGAATCCGGAGGTCGGGTAGGGGGCAAACGCCTCGGTGGGGAGGCTCATTGCGACGAGAGCTTCGAAAGACAGCGTCTCATCGAGGAGCGCTTCGAGATCGTAGTCAGGCGACGTAGCTGCAAGCTCTTCTAGGAACTCTTCGGGAACCGGGTCGGTCAGGAGCCAGTGTCTGGCCAGCCAGAGGTAGCGGTTACCCATGGCGACGCCGAGCAGTCTGAAGATCGGGAGAGTCTCCTCCATCAGACCGTCGCGCAGTCGTCTCAAGGTTCGTGTCGAGCGGATGGCACTCTCGAAGTCGCCGCGACAGAGATGCAGCCGGCCTCCGAGGACCATCAGCCGTGACAGCCTCAGCTGGTGACCGAGGTTCGGGATCTCGGCGCCGTGGCCGAGGCGGTAGTCGATGTCGTAGGAACTCGCCGTCGTGTCCAGGGCGAGAAACGCCACGTCCAGCGCTGTTCGATTCTGGTCGAGGATGGCTACGAGCTCGGAAGCCTCGAGCTCGGCACAGGTGGCGTCCGACTCCAGCGCGACGATCTGGTCGCCGAGCTCGCCGACGCCAACGAGAGCACCACCAGCGGCTTGGAACCAGTGTGCGGCGTTGTTGTTGCCCTCGACCTCACGTAGGAACTCGGACAGGAACTTGCGCTCGAGAACGTCGTGGAGCTCGGCAGCCGCGGAATCGGCGCTGCGCCGATCCATGGTCCTGACCAGAACCACCAGGGCTATTGCGATCAGAACCGCGATCACGAGCCAGCGAACGGCGCGGGGCAGCGTCCGTGGCTCCCGCCCGTTCGCTGGAGGGCTATCCTGACTTGCGTCTCGGTCGTGAGTCGTCGAGTTGATAGACATGAAAAGCTCCTGCGTCTGTGGGAGGCTCCCTACGGAGACGTCTCTAGCGAATTTGTCTAGCGAATCTGTCTGACGGATTTGTTTGGCGAGTTTGTCTAGCGATCTTGCGAAGAATCGGTAGTGAGCAGCGCGTCGATCGACTGTCTACCGCGACCTCGCCCCGCTGGTTTCTCGGAGCCGAACGCAGGCGTGGCCTCGGACCTCACAACGAGCCGACGGATGAGGGTCTGGTCGAGGGTCAGCTCGAATGCCAGCTGTTCGATACCATGGGTGACATGCGGGATCGGCTCGGTCGGGAACTGTCTGTGGCGAGTCGCGTCGATCCAGCCGAACGTGCTCGCGAGTAGCGCCAGCAGGGTCGCGGCCATGACCGGGCGATCCGCGAGGACCATTCCTACGAGCTCCGACGGACCCTTGCGTCGAGGCACGGTGTGTGACGCTCGGCGAGACTCCCGCGTAACGCGACGCAGAGTTCTCGGCTGGAGTTCAGGAGACGGAGTGGGTAGCTCTAGCCCGCGAAACGGGCCGTGCTCGTCGGATCGACGTGTCATGACTCGACTCCAGTGTCTCGTGTCGGCGGTGGTTCGGCGAGACGGCGTCTGAGGGTCTTCAGGCCAAGGCGGTGACGGCTTGCAGCGGTGAACAGAGTGACTCCGGTCGCGTCCGCAATCTCACGAAAGGACATGCCCATGATCTCGCGCAGGAGCAGGGCTTGGCGCTGGGCTACCGGCAAGGCACTGACGAACGCGGTCACCTGGCGTGCGTGAGTCAGCTGTTCCTGCTCGGCACCCACCGGAATCAGCAGGAGCTCGTCCATGGGAGTCTCGTTGGGGGATCTGCGGGCCGCGTCGATGACCAGCCGGTGGAGCAGTTTGAAGATGTATGCCTTGGGTCGCCGGGCTTTCGCTACCCGGTCCGCCGACCGCGTCAGTCGAACGAACGTTTCCTGAACGAGGTCTTCCGCCTGGTCGGGTCGGCCGCAGCTCCACAGCGCGAAGGCGTAGAGCTCGCGCGCGAGATCACGGTAGAGCCCGTCGAGCGCACTGATGTCGCCGAGGGCGAGCTGGCTGCAGAGAGCAGATAGCGCATCGTCGCCGAGCGTGGCGGGTGGGGTTGCGGGGTCGGCTTGGGGTCGTCGGCCAAACATGGACGTTGCGACTGCCGGAGTCGAAGGTGAACCGTGCATCGAGCATAAGACGCTCGGGAGGCGTCGAATTGTCAAACTGATTGCGGGAATCGTTCGGAGCGTGTCAACGTAACCCTTGAGAGTGCCGATGCCGCAGTGGTCCTGGTGTCGCACGACGACGGTCTTCGGCCTTGCGGCTACGATTGAGGCACACAGCCTGACCTGACCCGGAACGCCGCGGGTCAGTGAGGTCTGGAGACGACGGGTCAACTCCGGGGAGTCAGCAGGTTTTGAGCGAGCTACTCGAAGAGCGTGTCAAGAGCCTCGAGCGTCCGAGCTCGAACCTGCTCATGTACTACGTGCTGATCTCGCTCTTCCTGGGCCCGTTTTTTCTCTTGATGCTGGTACCGCTGGTCTTTCGCTATCGAACGATGCGCTATCGCTTCGACGACCAGGGTGTCGCGATGCGCTGGGGCGTGCTGTTTCGCAAGGAGATCAGCCTCACCTACGCCCGCATCCAGGACATTCATCTGCAGAGCAACGTCGTCGAGCGTTGGCTCAAGCTCGCTCGCGTCCAGGTTCAGACGGCGAGTGGTTCGGCGTCCGCCGAGATGACGATCGAGGGACTCCATGAGTTCGAGGAGGTGCGCGACTACCTCTACATGAGAATGAAGAGTGCGCGCCACGGCAAACGAAGACCCGCCACCGTCCGTCACGACGGCGAAGCCCAAGAGACCGGAGCGGCTGGGGAGCTTCAGGACGTCAGTATGGGCGCTGACGGCAACCTCGGTGAGCTCGTAGCCGCCCTCGACGCCACTCGCGAGGAGCTGGCGCAGGTCCGCCACCTGCTGGAGAGCCGTCAGGAGGGCAAACCTGCGGCGGCTGTGTCCGGAGACCGAGATGCTAACGCGGGACTGGCGGTCGCCGTTCCCATGGTTCCTCGAACCGACGACCAGGCGGACGGCTCATGAAGCGGTTCCTGCTCTCGATGCTGCGCGTTGCCGAACGGCCGGCGCCACCGCCGGGCTCCAGCCAGGAGCTGCGCACGTTTCGGGCGTCGAGGCGCTACCTGTACTACCTGATGGCCCAGTGGGGCCTCAAACAAGTGGGTGCGTTTGTCGGCATCGTCTTCTCCTTGGGGCTCTTCGGAACCCTGAAGTGGGGACCGTTTCGCAACTTCTCTCTCGAGGAGGTCATCGGAACCGAGGAGATGTCGGTGGGCTTGCTCGGCGTGCGCATCGAGATGCCTATCTTGGACCTGATCGGTCTCGTCGAGATTTTTGCCATTGGCAGCTTCTTGCTGCAGCTGGTCATCAGCGGACTGTTCATCAAACTGGGTTGGGAGATGCGGTGGTACATGGTCAGTGACACCACGCTGCGCCTGCGAGAGGGTCTGTGGCGGGTCAAGGAGCAGACCATGACGATCGCCAACATCCAGAACATGAGTGTGCAGCAGGGACCGCTCCAGCGGTTGTTCGGATTCGCCGATCTGCGCGTGACGACGGCTGGAGGAGCAGGAAGCCAGATGGAAGCCGACGCGGGGATCGGCAAGAACATGCACGTCGGCTTCTTTCGCGGAATCGAAGACGCCTACGGACTCAGAGACCCGATTCAGACGTCGCTCAGCAAACACCGCGACGCCGGCCTAGGCAACCCCGATGAAGTGGGCCTGCCGCTGGACTTCCACGACAGCGAGGAGTCCGGGACCGAGGTTGCGAGGCCGTCGTCGGCCCTCCCCGGCGAGGTCGTCGAGGCTGCCAGAGCGCTAGCCGAGGAGAGCCGTCGCTTCAGACTCGCCGCCAGTCAGCTCTGAGGCGCACGGGTCAGTCGTCATGCCCGAGCTTCCAGATGTCGTGCTCTACTGCGAGCATCTCGAGCGGCGCACCCGCGGCGAGCCCCTGGAGGCGATGCGTTTGGGGAGTCCGTTTGTTCTGCGGACGGTCGCTCCGCGCCCGAGCGAGATCGAAGGCAAGCGGATCGAGGCGGTGGTCCGTTTGGGAAAGCGCATCGTTCTCTGCTTCGAAGACGAGTTCTTCGTATCCATCCACCTGATGATCGCGGGAAGGTTCCAGTGGCACGAGCCCGGCGGCGCCGAGCAGGTTTCGCTCCGAGCGAAGAATCGGCTCGCTGCGTTCGATTTCCCGACCGGCACGCTGCTGCTCACCGAGGCGGGGAGCAAGAAGCGGGCAGCGATCCACATTCTCGTGGGCGAGGAGGCGCTCGATGAGCTCGATCGAGGAGGCCTCGAGGTCCTGGACTGCACGCTCGACGCGTTTCGCGACCGGCTCCTGCTCGAGAACCACACGCTGAAGCGCACCCTCACCGACCCGCGGCTCTTTTCCGGGATCGGGAACGCGTACTCCGACGAGATCCTGCATCGCGCCGGGCTCTCGCCGCTCAAATGGTCGACGAGACTCAGCGATGAAGAGATCGAGACCCTGTTCGAGGCCACGCGGGACGTGCTGGGTGAGTGGGTTGCTCGGTTCCGCGAGCAGTGGGGTGACACCTTTCCGAAGAAGGTGACAGCTTTTCGTCCTGAGATGGCAGTGCACGGCAAGTACGGTGAGCCGTGCCCGGTGTGCTCCTCGACGGTCCAGCGAATCGCTTATGCCGAGAACGAGTGCAACTACTGCGCGACCTGCCAGACCAAAGGCAAACTCCTTGCGGATCGGGCACTTTCGCGGCTGTTGCGCGGTGACTGGCCGCGGACCCTGGAAGACATGGAAGAGCTCAAGGGAGCTCCTGGCGGCGCCCGCTAGTCCCGTTCGTCCGGGCCCTCGAGAGTCGGCCTGAGCTTTGCTTGTTGGTGGGTCATGGTGATCTGCCGAAGCCCGAACTGCGTTCACCGAGATCGTGTGACAGCGCTCGATTGTCAGGCCTCGGCACTTCAACGTCATGCACCGTTCTCGACGCTCTTCATGATGCCTTGTCTTGCGCTTGCCAATATAGCCATGTCGATATATGGTCAGCTTTCTTATCGAATCGGAGGTGCCCATGCCCGCTCAGCACGAAGGTTCTGTTCCGCGCAGTGATCGACGTGATCGCCGACTGTCGGAGTCGAGCGCTCGCAGCCGCTTGACCCTCGAGACCCTCTACGCCGACGCGCAGCCCTACCCGATGATGCGGCGGGCGGGTGGCCGGGCAGCGTTGTCGGGGCGCGAAGACTCCACCGGGAGCACGTCGTCCGTCGATCTGTTCACGATTGCCGCCAACCGTATTGGCTACGGACCTCGGCCCGGACAGCGTGACGAGTGGGTGAGCCTGGGCGCCTCCGAGGGCGAGCGACTTTGGAACTACGTCAGCCAGCAACTGGATCCGGGGGGTATCGTCGACACCGAGTACGACAACCGGCGGGCGTCGTTCGGCGGCTACTCGACGCTCGACAAGTCGCTGGCTCAGCTGTGGACCGAGCACAATCTCAACTCGGAATGGCAGATTCGCACGCTGCCGTCGGACGAAGCAGAGTTCGACACCTTCCTGCGCGCGATCTACAGCCGCCGACAGCTCGAAGCCGTCATGTCCGAGTTCTGGCGCGACCACTTCAGCGCCTATGCCTGGGAAGGTTGGGGTTGGTCGCTGTGGCCTGACTGGATGCGGCTGTTGCGCACCAACTGCTTCGGCAACTTCCACCAACTGCTGATCGGCACGGTTCAGCATCCGATCATGCTGTACTACCTCGACAACTTCCAGAGCACGGTGGCTGGCCCCAACGAGAACCACGCTCGTGAGCTGATCGAGCTGCACACGATGGGCGCAGATCACTACCTCGGCGTGGCGCCCTGGCAGAACGTGCCTTTGGACGGCAACGGAGTGCCCATCGCCTATGTCGACAACGATGTGTACGAAACGACGCGAGCGTTGACCGGCTGGTCGGTTGCCTACACCTCGTCGCGTGGCAACACCGGCGAGTTCTACTACGACTCCGACGATCACGATCGCTTCCAGAAGATCATCCTGCAGAACTTCCTGCCGGCCGACCAGCCCGACCTCAAGGACGGGATGGACGTGCTCCAGGCGCTCGCCGATCACGACGGAACCGCCGCCTACATCTGTCGCAAGCTTTGCCAGCGCTTCATTGCCGACAACCCTCCGCAGTCGGTAGTCGATGCCGCGTCCGCCGTCTGGAAATCACTCAGAGACGATCCTTTTCAGATTCGCGAGACGGTGCGAACGATCCTCACCTCGCAAGAGTTCCAGAACACCTGGGGCGAGAAGACCAAGCGTCCTTTTGAAGTCGTCGTCGGCGCCCTGCGCGCCACTCAGATGCACTTCGAGTGGGAACGCGACGGTGACGACATCGGGACGTTCTTCGGGCGTTTCGGTGACACGGGGCACGCCCTGTTCAGCTGGCGAGCCCCCAACGGCTATCCGGATTCGCGAGACAAGTGGGAGAGTGCGACGACCCGGGTCATGACGTGGCGATTCATTCTGTGGATGATCGACTCCGAGGAACCGGGTGGCGCGTTTCGCCTCAAGGCGCTGGACCAGACTCCGCCCGAAGTGCGCTCTCCCAACGCGCTGGCCGACTTCTGGATCGACCGCCTGCTGCAGCGCCCCATGGATCCGGCCGATCGGCAGGTCATCGTCGACTTCATGGCTCAAGGATTCAATCCCGACTTCGACGTCAACCTTGCGAACGACAGTACCTACGAGCGCCTGCTGTCGATGATCGGACTGATTCTGAACTCTCCCGAAGCGCTCAAACGCTGAGCGCTCAGAATTCGGCTCTTCTGCACTCTTTCGACGACTCTGTCGGCGACCCTGTCGACGACCATCGACGACTCGCATTCAATCCTTTCGCCCATTCGAGGAGACCTCGCTCCATGAAAAGCACGCGCCGCGGTTTTTGTGTCGGATGCTCGACCGCCATCGCCTCTCTCGCCGGTTCGCGATTCAACTCGTTGGCCTTCGGAGGCCAGGAAGGTATCAACGACGACATTCTCCTGGTTGTCTTCCTGCGCGGAGGAATCGACGGTCTCAACCTGGTTCCGCCCACCACCCATCCTGATCGGGTGCACTACGAGGTCGCGCGCAACGACATCCAGGTGCCGCTGAGCGGCTCGAACTCGGCGCTGGACATTGGTGGCGGTTTTGGCCTCCACCGTGGCGCCCAGCGACTCCACGAGCTCTACCAAGACGGCAACGTGGCGATCGTTCAGGCCACGGGCATGACGACGGTGTCGACTCGCAGCCACTTCGACGCCATGGAGTACATGGAGCTCGGCACTCCGGGAAGCGGCAGCTCGACGACCGGCTGGCTGGCCAGGCACCTCTCGACCGCCACCAACTTGCCGACCGAGGTCGTCATGCCGTCTCTCGCCGTCGGAAGCCTCGAGCCGAGGTCACTGCTCGGCAGTGACGAAACTGCGAGTCTGGGCAACGTCAGCAGCTTCAGCCTGCAGATGGGACCGGGTGGCTGGCGCTCCGCGCATCGCACCGCGCTCCGTCATCTGATCAACAACGGTTCGACTCAGCTGCACCTCTCCTGCAGTCGGGCGCTCGACGCCGTCGACATCGTCGAGCTCAACGTCGAAGGTGGCTACACGCCGGACAACGGCGCTCAGTACCCGAACGGCTCGTTCGGCAACAACCTGCGGGCGATCGCGCAGATCATCAAGATCGGTCTCGGACTCAGGATTGCAACTCTCGACCTAGGTGGCTGGGACACTCACAACGGCCAAGGCAACGACGGCGGAGGTTTCTTCTTCGACAACGTCGAGCAGCTGTCCGAGGGCCTGCACGCCTTCTACACCGACATGGACGGAGGCGGCGGCACGCCGAGCTACAACCCCAGGATCACGACCGTAGTGATGAGTGAATTCGGACGCAGGGTGCGCGAGAATGCCAACAACGGCACGGATCACGGCTCTGGCAACAACCTGCTGGTCATCGGTGGCTCGGTGAACGGGGGCATCTACGGAACCTGGCCCGGTCTCGCGGACGAGCAGCTGTTCGACAACGCCGACCTCGCCGTGACCACCGACTACCGTCAGGTCCTCACGGAGATCCTGGTCCGCCGACTCCAGAACACGGCGATCGGAACCATCTTTCCCGGCTACGTGCCCGACTATCTGAGCAACGGTCCCCTGGGAGTCGTCCAGGGTACGGATCTCACTATCGACTCGCCGGCGTTGTTCGAAGACGGATTCGAGAACGGAACCCTGAACTGGAGCGTGACGCAGAGCTAGGCGGCAACGCCTTCGGCGTTGCTTGGTAGTTGCCTTGCAACTACGAGATCGGCAACCCTTCGGGTTGCTTTGAAGTTTGCCTTTGGCAAACTTCCGGAAGACTTCCAACGCGGTCGTCTGCTGACCATGCAAGTGCAACGCTGGCGCGTTGCGGCAACCCTTCGGGCTGCTTGGGAGTTTGCCTTTGGCAGACTTCCGGAAGACTTCCAACGCGGTCGTCTGCTGACCATGGCAATGGCAACGCTGGCGCGTAGCCTCGGGCCGAATGTCGAGCTGAGTCACCTCGTGCCTTCAATCGGCAGAAACGGCCACCCTCTCACTGAGTGTCATGCTGACGTAGTGCCGGCCCAGGACCTTGGCCAGCGACGTGCTGTTCGACCGGCATGGAGGAAGTACCTCGACCGAGGCTTGTAGGACGGCCACCACAGTCCCGTCGTCGCCACCCACCCCCTCGGCAGACTCGGGGCAGGCCCCTTCGGCAGACTCAGGGCAGGCCCCTTCGGGGGACTCTGGGCAGGCCCTTCGGGGGACTCAGGGCAGGCCGGGGCTCACACTCCCAGATCCCCGTAGAGAGCCCGGGTGTTCTCGAGAATCCGTTCGGCGACTTCGTCCACCGGGAGCTCCTTGATTCGCGCGATCTCCTGGAGCGCGATCCGGACGTTGGCGGGTTCGTTGCGCTCTTCGCGGGACGCTGCCAGGACCGGGCTGTCGGTTTCGAGGAGCAGGCAGTCGAGTGGCAGCCGCTCGACGAGCTTCTGCTTTTGCTGAGACCGGACCACCGACGGCGGAACCGAGAAGAAGTAGCCCGTTTCGACGGCGGGCCTGGCCTTGCTGGCCTTGCCGTCGAAGGCGTGGAGCTGGACTTTCTTCGCGCCGCGCTCGAGCAGGAGCTCGATGGCGTAGGAGCCGGCGGATCGTGAATGCACGTTGAGCGGCAGATCGAGCTCGATGGCCAGGTCGATGAAGCGACCGAAGAGACGTCGCTGGACCTCCCGGCTGTCTTCGTCCTTGATCATCCAGCGATCGAGGCCCACTTCTCCGATGCCGATCAGGTCGTCGCGCCGATCGCGAATCAGTTGGATGAGTTGTTCGGCCTGATCCTCGTCGAGATGGGTGGGGTAGAGCCCGGCGAGGCAAGCGACGCGAGCTCCCGTACTCCGTGAACACAGTTGGCTGGCTATCTCGAAGTTGCGCTGGGCATCTTCGAGGGTCTCGGTGACCATGAACACCAGCTCGACGCCGGCCGACCCGGCGCGCTCGAGAACCTCGATACGATCCGAGTCGAAGGCCTCGTCACCGAGGTGTGTATGGGTGTCGACGAGTGGAGTCGGGCTCGTTGCACTTCCCGTTGGGCTCACTTCGAACTGCTGCCTTCTGCCAGCGGTATCCCGTCGAGAGCCTCGGGGTTCTGGAGTGACGAGACGTCTCCGATCGGCTCCCCGAGGTACTTGTCGCGCACGAGGCGCCGCAGGATCTTGGCGCTGCGGGTCTTGGGCAGGTCATCGACGATGATGATGCTCTCGGGGCGATCGATCTTGCCGAGCCTGTCGACGATGGCCTGCTCGAGCTCTGCGAGGAGCTCGGGGCTCTCGTCGTTGCCGGGCTTGAGCACCGCGAAGCACACGATCCCCGTACCTTTGATCGGGTGGGGGACTCCGATTGTCGCGGCCTCGGTCACCTTGCCGGTCTCGATCAGGGCTCCCTCCAGCTCGGCCGGCCCGATGCGCCGCCCTGCGACCTTGAGCGTGTCGTCTGCCCGGCCCTGGAGGAACCACTGGCCGTCGTCGTCGATCAGTGCCCAGTCACCGTGATTCCAGACCTCCGGCCAAGGCGTCCAATAGGCCTCGAGGTAACGCTCTGGGTCCTGCCAGAGCCCTCGCGTCATCGACGGGGCGGGCTCGGTGGCCACCAGGTAGCCCACCTCGCCCCTGACCGACTCGCCGTCGTCGTTCCAGACGTCGATGACCATTCCCAGACCCGGTCCCACGAGGCTGCAGGGTTTGAGGGGGTCGATCGGCAGCGGAGAGAGAAAACACCCGATGATGTCCGTGCCCCCCGAGATGTTGATGACCGGGCAGCGACGACCCCCGACGTGTTCGAAGTACCAGTGCCAGGATTCTTCGTCCCAGGGTTCTCCCGTGGAACCAAGGATCCGCAGCGACGAGAGGTCGTGACGACTGACGTCGGCTTCGCCTTGCCGCATCAGCATGCGAATGGCCGTAGGCGAGACCCCGAAGACGGTGATGCGCTCGTCTGCGAGCACTCGCCATAGCTGATCGCTCTCCGGATAGTCGATGGCGCCTTCGTAGAGAGTCACCGTGGCACCGAAGTAGAGACCGCCGATGATCTCCCACGGACCCATCATCCAGCCGATGTCGGTCAGCCAGAAGAAGCGATCCTCCGGTTTCATGTCGAACGCGTAGCCGACCTCCTTGGCGAGCTGGACCATGGTTCCCGCGTGGGAGTGCACGGTGCCTTTGGGACGGCCTGTCGTGCCGGAGGTGAACAGGATCAGCGCCGGGTCCATGGAGTCGACGAAGACCGTTGCGGTGCCACCCGATCCGGAGGCCAGGAAGTCGATCCAGGTCGTATCCCGACCCTCGGTCAACTCGAGCTCGAGGCCGGCTCGCGCAACGACGACGACGGTGTGCACGGAGTCGCACTGCTCGAGGGCTGCGTGGGCAGTGCTCGCGATGCTGACCGGTTTGCCTCGGCGACTCGTGCCGTCGGCGGTGAACAGGAGCTTGACCTGCGCCCCGTTGAGTCGCTCGGCGAGGGCTGACGCTGCGTAGCCACTGAAGATCGGAATGAAGATCGCGCCGATCTCGAGGGTGGCCAGCATCTGGACGACCACCTCGGTGACCATGGGCATGAACGAGGCGACTCGGTCTCCGCGCTCGATGCCGGCTCGCTGCAGAGCGGCCGCGCAGCGATCCACCTCTTCAGCCAGGGTGGCGAACGTGTACTCGGTTCGCTCACCGGTCTCGGTCAACCCGACCAGGCAGGGCTGTGTCTCGTGCCCGGTTCCCAGGTGGCGCCCGAGACAGTTGTCGGTGATGTTGAGCGTGCCGCCCACGAACCAATCGGTCCATGGCTTCCCGCGCGAGGTATCGCGTAGAGTTTCGTATGGCCGCTCGAATCGAATGCCCAGGTCCTCGGTCACTGTGCGCCAGAACACCTCCTGCTCCGCCGCAGCGCGCTCGCGCAGTTCGCTCGGGGTGTCGACCCCGAGCCGATTCATGAGTCGTTGGACGTTGCTGTTCGAGACGAGCTCGTCGTTGGGTTCCCAGACGTATTCCGACATGACCTCTCAGCCTCCTGGCCCGTCTCGTTGTCGCCGGCGTGGAATCGGGCCCACCGCATGACGTGCGCCTCGCAGGGCGGGACTTGCGTGCACGAGAGTAGCCGACTGCCGAGGCGTCTGTCGTGATCCGAGTACTCAAGAGTCTGGGCATCGAGCTGCGACCCGAGGAGCGGGCGGTCGCGATGCTGCTGTTCGGCTACTCCTTCTTGATGGGGGTCTTTCAGTTCTCGAGCAAGGCAGTGCGTCAAGCCAGCTACGTCGACTCGCTCGGTGCCGAGAATCTCCCCTACGTGTATCTGGCGGTGGCCCTGATCGCGTACCCGTTCTTGCGCTTCTACGGGCGCCTTGCCGATCGCTTCAGCCGTGAGCGGGTCATTTGCTGGACGATGGGAATCGTGTCGATCGGTCTGGTGGGTTTCTGGTGGCTCATGGCAGTTCCCAGGGCCTGGGTCTCGGTCGCCTTCTATCTGTGGATCTCGGTGACTTCGGCGCTCACCCTCTCCCAGCTCTGGACGTACGCCAACAGTCTGCTCGATGCACGCCAGGCACGGCGGCTGTTCGGTTTCATCGGCTCGGGCAGCCTGCTCGGCGGTGTCCTTGGTG
>JANQPS010000106.1 GCA_028285365.1 Thermoanaerobaculia bacterium
ACCTACGCGGTGCCGGCAAGCTGTTTGCCGTCGATTTCGACCCGGCAGACCCGGTGGGCACACCGCACACCCTGGCTGCTGGCTCGCTGGCGCTCGAGAACCTGGGCCACGCCGTCAGTGTCCTGGCTGCCCAGGGTCATAGCGTCGACGTGCCGCTCGGTGAGGTCCAGTTTGCCTACCGTGGCGGCCAGCGCATTCCCATCCACGGTGGCAACGGCAGCTTCGAGGGCATCGAGAACTTCGTGCGCTACCACGCCAACGACACGACTCTCGAGCCGATCAACGAGTACGAATCCGTCGAAGGCAGCAGTCTGCTCAAGACGGACGGCTACCCCGTCAACTCCGGCACGAGCTTTCTCATGGCGCTCGAGTACACGGACGAGGGTCCTGAAGCCATGGCCTTCCTGACCTACAGTCAGTCCGGCGATCCGAACTCCGAGCACTACTACGACCAGACCGTGCTGTACTCGAAGAAACAGTGGCGGCCCATTCTCTTCACGGAAGACGAGATTGCCGCAGACACACAGCGGAGCTACGAGGTGAAAGGCCCGCGCTCGAACTCCTAGGAGGACCTCCTAGAAGGCCCTCGAGAGAGGGCCTCGAGCTCGACCTCGAAGGCGACGCAGGGTTGCTCAGACCCTGCGTCGCTGCCACGCCCTACTCAGCCAGCGCGCTACTCCAGTTGGGCGACCAGGCGAACGAGCCCGCTTCTCGAGCTGACGCGAACCCTGGGCCTTCCGGGTTCAGCAGTGTGTCGGAGGACACGCCAACCGCGCTCATCGGTGACCGGTTCGAGACTGCCGGCCTCGTCGACGACGTCGCTGTCGCGGGTCTCGAGATCGAGATCCTGATCGCCAGCCTCCGAGGCGCGAGCGAGGGTCACTGGGCCCGACTCCGTGCGCACGTCGAGCGTCGAGGACTCTCGATCTGACACCGACACGGTCACCGCCCCCGATACTGTCCGAAGAGTCGCTGACTGGAGACCCTCGGCCGAGACCTCCACAGGTCCGGTGACAGATTCGGCCTGCACTCGATCGACCTGACCGGCGACCCGCAGAGCTCCGCTCATGGTCACGGATTGGAGTGAGCGCGTCTTGCCGTCGAACCACACGCTGCCACTCACCGTTTCGAACTCCAGACGCTCGGGTTCGCCGCGCACGCTGACGTCGCTCGAGACCACGAAGACGCCGATCGGGCCCGTGATGTCTTCGATCTCGAAGGTGCAGTCACGCGCGACGACAAAAAGTCGAACGTCGCTCGGGACTTCGATCAGGAGCCGCGCCTCGTAGGGCGGTGCGGATCCGACCAGACGCCGCAGGCGCTCGGCCCAGGCGTAGCGAGGTCGCACCTCCATCGCGCCGCCGTCGCGAAACACTCTGACACCCCGCAGCGGAGCTTCGACCTCGCCGCTGACCCGCAGCGAGCGCGAGTCGCTGCCTTTGATGCGCACGTCGCCGTACGGAAGATCGATCCGTAGAGCACTGCCCGGCTCCAGGTCACGCAACTCGTCAACCGGAACGCTTGCCATTGCCACGCCGACATGGAGCGCCAAATAGAAGGTCCCTGCCCAGACGGTACGGCCCAGGCCACGGAGAACTGCGCCGGCGTCCGGAGACCTCATCGGCTCACCTCCCACGAAGTCGACGAGGCACCCGGCCAGCCACGAAGACGATCGTTCAGGCTACGCAGGAGCCTGAGCTCGAAGTCGATGAGCGCTGCGAGCCGTTGTTCTTCGTCGCCTTCGGGACCGGCCGAGCGGAGCGAATCCTCGATCTGCTCCATCGCGTTCGCAATGGTCCGGAGGTTGTCTTCGATCTCGACGCGCAGTTCGGGAGGATAGTCGTCCAGCGAACGCGCCAGCGACTGCACGAGCGGCGCGCGCTCGGATCGGTGACGAGCAAACGCTTCTCGAAGACTCGCCGAGCTCTCAGGGGGCAGATCTGCGAGTGCGCCCACCTCGAAATCGACAGGCGCACTGCTGGACTGGTTGCCGAAAGCCAGCCAGAGGACAGCGCCGAGGCCAAGGCTCAGCACCAGGACGGCCGCCCAGGCTTGCCAGTACCTCTTCGGCCCGGATCGCTCGAGGGACTCGATCCGCTCACGAATGCCCGGCCAGAGATCCGATTCGGGTGAGCGTTCTCGACGTCGCAGGCCGGCCAGCGACCGAGCGAGCTTCTCATCGAGCTGATACTCCGTCGACAGCGAGTTCTCCTCGCCAGATCCAGTTCCTCCGGCTCCGCGGCTCATGACAACAGCTCCTTGAGCGCTCGCCGCGCTCTGAACAGTTGGGTCTTCGACGTCCCTACCGAGACACCTAGCAGCTCGGCAATTTCCCGATGGGACAGCCCTTCGACGTCGTGAAGCACCAGCACCTGCCTCGCGCCGTCCGGGAGACGGCCGACCGCGCGTTCCAGGTCAACGGCCACATCACTGACCCTCGAAGCGGCCGCTGTCGCCTGGTGAATCCCGTCGAGACCCTCACCCTCCGTCCGCCCACCCGCGCGCTGCCGGATCCGATGCCGGTCCGCGACGAGGTTGAAGGCGATGCGACGCAACCAGCCGCCGAGCGGACCTTCGCCCCGGAAGCTGCCGAGGCGCTGCCAGGCTCGAACGAAGACTTGTTGCGTGACGTCCTCGGCGTCTTGTCTACTGACCAGCATTCGACGAGTCAGCGCGTGGATCTGACCAACGTAAGACCGATAGATCAGCTCGAAGGCGTCGACGTCACCGTCCTGGGCGCGGGCCACCCAAAGCGCTTCGTCGGCCTCCTTGCCTTCCTGGCCATGCAAGGAGCTTGATCGAGCTACGAGAATCACACCTGGAGTCCAAGAAGGTTCCAGAAGCCGAGCCACACCACGAACGCAACGAGGCTCAGGTAGGCCGCCGCCAGCGGCCACGACGAACCGGGCTGACGCCGCGCGCTGCGCAACAAGCTGACGATGGAAGCTGCGGCGAGCACCATGGACAGCCACGGCAGACTCAAGAGCAGCCACAGTGTCCAAGGAACGTGAGTCCTCAGACTGCCACCGTCCTGCGCCATCGTGATCGCAAAGAAGGTCCCCATGCCGAACAGAAACACAAGGTTGCAGAGGCCAATCCCTCGGAGCAGCCACCGCTGTGTGCGGCCCGTCACGAAACGCGAGACTCCGCGCTCACCAGGAACCACCATCCATATCGAAGAGAGCACCAGGAGTCCGAGCACAGCCACATGGATCGGCCAGCCGACGTGCCAGGGTACACGCACCCAGGTCTCACCCTCT
>JANQPS010000213.1 GCA_028285365.1 Thermoanaerobaculia bacterium
AGCTCGGTCGTGCCGAACTCGGCCATGTGCCGCTGAGTCAGTAAGCCCGCCCAGTTCACCGGACTCCCGCCACCGAACGGGAGTACGAATTGCTGATCCCCCGTTGCAGCGCTCATCAATCGGGTCATCGGGTGGTCCTTGCCACCCCCCTCCACCAGTCGCTTTCCTGTCGGTTGCTGAAGCACGACTCGGGTCGCGACCGCGGTGTGGCAAAAGCCTGACTGAATCGCCGCGATGGCCTGGTGTGCTGCATAGACGAAGCCAGGCGCGGCTGCTGCATCGCACCACCATCGAAGCGGCGAGATTCCGAGCAACCACGCATCGCTTAGAGATTGACCTCCCATAGTCGTGAACCCATCGACTTCGCTCGGCTGGATCCCCGCGTCTTCGAGTGCGGCGTCGACGCACTGGATCGTGAGATCTTGCGACCGAAGTCCCGTGTGGCGACCCACCTGGGAGTAGCCGACACCGGCTATGGCAACCTGATGGCCCGCCACTACGATGGTCCAGCTTCGGGACTAAAGAACGGGAGAACTAGCTCGGCGGAGATCTGCTCGAAGACCACCTCCAGCGAAAGACCCACCTCTAGTTCGCCCTCACTACAGTCGACAACTTGTGAGAAGAACATCAAGCGCGCCTGTTCTTCCAGCTCTACGGTTGCCAAGACAAACGGAAGGCGCTCGATCCAGAACGGATGAAACGCTTGCGTGGCCACTGTCCACGAGTGGAGACGGGCGCGACCGGAGACGCGTTCACCCCTTAGCTCTCTAGAGTGACAGACACGACAGGCGGGCTTCGGGTAGTGGATGTAGGTTCGGCAGGACGTGCAACGTTGAATGCGTAGCTCGCGTTGCTCAAGTCCCAGCCAGAAGAACTTCGTCAGTTCATTCGCCGAGGGCAGAATTGGGCCTGTGCTCTTCAACTCCATCCGATGGACTTGATCTCTGTGAAGTCCTCGAGTCCGTGGCGCCCCCACTCGCGCCCGATGCCACTCTGCTTGAAGCCGCCGAAAGCACCGTCCTGACCTATGCCACCGGGCGTCATGCCCCACCCAGGTCCCTGCCCTGCGCCAGGGCCGGGTGAGGACTCAGGCCCCCCAATGCCCTCGGCCGCTATCGTTCCGGTGCGGATGCACCTTGCCGCATTGAAGGCTCGCGACGTTTGCGCGGACACGACGGCGCCCGAGAGACCGTAGATGGAGTCGTTGGCGATTCTGATCGCCTCTTCGTCTCCGCCGGTGTAGGGAATCACGGTTAGCACCGGGCCGAAGATCTCCTCCTGAGAGATTCGCAGGTCGTTGCTTCCGACGAACGCCGTCGGCTCGTAGAAGAAGCCTCTTTCGAGGCCATCCGGACGCTTCCCACCCACAACGAGCTGGGCGCCCTCATCTACGCCAGACTGCACATAGCCCTCTACCCGCGATCTTTGCTGTTCGCGTATGAGCGGGCCGAGTGCTGTCGACGGGTCACTAGGTAGACCGATCTTGATCATGCTTGCTTGGGACCGAAGCCCCTCGACTACCGGACCTACAAGCCGCTCTGGCACAACTAGCCGGGTCTGCAGGGCGCAGCCTTGCCCGCAGTGTGTGAGCATCATTCCGAAGCCGTGGCTGCGGGCATACTCCTCCGGCACGTCATCAAGAAAGACTCGCGCACTCTTGCCGCCGAGCTCGAGCTGAACGCGTTTGATGCGATCCGCCGCTCGCGCCATGATGCGTCGCCCCGTAGCCGTTGAACCCGTGAATGTGACCATATCCACGTCCGGGCTCGCTGTTAGCTCGTCGCCGACCTCAGCATGTCCAGTGATGACGTTCAGCACGCCCGGAGGGATTCCCGCTTCGTCAGCGGCGCGAGCAACCTCAAAAGCATCGAGCGGCGTCCAAGGGTGTGGCTTGAGAACCACTGTGCAACCCACGGCGAGGGCGGAGGTCACTTTCAGGACGTTGAGCATGAATGGGAAGTTGAACGGCGTGATCGCAGCCACGACGCCGACCGGCTCGCGAACGAGTGCCGACCCGCTCATTCCTCGTGGACTTGCGGTGGGAGGCGAGTTTTCGATCCAGTTTACGAGGCCCGCCACGCTCTCCGCGTTGTGGCGAGCGATGCCGAGTGCACCGCCGCACTGAACGAAGTCGAGTATCGGACCACACGCCCCAGTCTCCCGCATGATGAGTTGACGGAGCTCGCCAGCCCTAGACTCCAGGATTCCGGCAAGTGCCCTGAGACGCTCCCCGCGTTCCGCAGGTTTCATAAAGGGCCAAGGCCCGTTGTCAAACGCGCGACGAGCGGCACTGATGGCCCGGCGGGTATCCTCCACGGTTGAGTCTGGCACTCGTCCGATAACTTCCTCAGTCGCAGGATCGATAACCTCAAGCTCACCATGGCCCGAGCTCGGTCCCCACGCCCCATCGATGTAAAGTGAATACTCCCAGGGCAAACCCATGCGTTCTCCTCTCTCTTGGTTCTGGCCTACCCCAAGCCGCCACGTGCCCGGAACGACTCGATGTCGCTCCACTCGAGCCCTGACTCAAGCAGGAGAGACTCGGTGTCTTGGCCGAGCTCCGGTGCCGGACGGGTCGGTGCCGTCGGCTGCCCGCCAAAGTGCATAGCCG
>JANQPS010000244.1 GCA_028285365.1 Thermoanaerobaculia bacterium
CCAAGGTGCTCGACTTCGGGCTCGCCTACGAGAACAGCGACGTGGCCGTTTCGGCCGAGAGCCAGGCGGCCACTCGCACCAGGCCTCTCACCGAAGCGGGCTCTCTCCTGGGAACGGTTCCCTACATGGCGCCCGAGCAGTTGCAGGGTCAGACCGCGGACGAGCGAACCGACGTTTGGGCATTGGGATGTCTGCTCTACGAAATGGCCACGGGGGAGAGGCCGTTCGAGGCCGACAACCAGGCGAGCTTGATCTCGGCGATCCTGACATCAGAGCCCGAGCCGCCCTCGTACCGGCGACCGTTGACGCCGGAACGCCTCGACTGGGTCGTGGCTCGCTGCCTCGCGAAGAGCCCCGAAGAACGCTGGCAGGCCGCTGGAGACGTGTCGCGCCAGCTGGAGGCCTCGCCAGCAGCCCACCCTGACGACCCGGCCGCGGAGCTCCGGCGCCCGGATGGCTCGTCGCCGCGAAGGCTCATACTCATGGCGGCAGCGATCGTCGTCGCGGCCGCAGTCTGGTGGGTGACCCGGGGAAGCGATCCCGAGGCCTCGAAGATGATCGTGGTTCCCTTCGAGAACCTCGGTAGCGAAGACCGGGCATCTTTCGCCACCGGTCTCGCCGACGAGATCGGCACCAGCCTTTCGCGGCTCGGCGGGCTCGACGTCATCTCTCGCTTCAGCGCCCGCCAGTACACCAGCGGCGAAGCGACGATGGAGCAGCTCGGCGACGAGCTCGACGTCGACTACGCCCTCGTCGGCAGCGTGCGCTACGCGGGGAACCGGGTCCGCGTCACGCCGACCCTGGTGCGCATCTCCGACGAGACGCAGCTGTGGTCGACCACGTACGACGAGGTGCTCACGTTAGACGGCGTCTTCGATATTCAGGCGGCGATTGCGCGTGAGGTCAGCGAACTGCTCGGCCTGACGTTGTCGCGGCTCTCAGACACGGGCGAGGCGGGCCTGCCCACCGACAACCTCGACGCGTACTACGCCTACCTGCGCGGTCTCGAGGTCGCCGGGCGGTCGGGAGTCCGCAACCTCGAGCAAGCCACCAGGATGTACGAGCTTGCGGTGGAGATTGATCCCGAGTTCGCGTATGCCTGGGCTGCTTTGGGCCGGACCCACGCGATACGCTATTTCTTCGGCGACCGAACGCCGGAGCGAGCCGAAGAGGCGCGTCTCGCAGTAGAGAAAGCTCTCGAGCTGGCCCCGGACCTACCCGAGGCTCAGCATGCCGCGTCGCAGTACTACGGAGTGACCGGCGAGGCCGGAAAAGCCGTTGCCGCGCTGGAGAGGGCCATGCGAGGGCTTCCTGGAAACGCGGAGATCCCACGTGCCTTGGCGTTTCAGCTCATCCGGCGCGGCGACTGGGACGAAGGCATGGAGCTCTTGGAGCGCGCCGACCGGCTCGACCCGCGCAACAGCCTCGTGATCTCCGACCGAACGTGGGCCAACGGTTACCTCCGGCGCTTCGAAGAGGCCGACAGCTTCGCAAAACGAGCCATCGCCCTCGACCCCGAGTCGCCGGATGCGCGCTACCTGCGTGCGGTCTACTTCTCCTCATGGAAGGGCTTTTCCGCCGAGCACAGCTACGTAGTTGGCGGCTACGACACCTGGAACGCACAGGTTGCGCGCGCGCTCGGCGACTACGAGCGTGCGCTCGCCCTCATCGACGGCATGTCCATCGACTACTCCACCAACGATGCGTTCTGGCCTCGCAGTCTCCAGCGCGCTTGGGTCTATCGCGATCTCGGCGATGCTGAAGCAGCCCGTCGAGCATACGAGGCCGCGCGACCTATCGTCGAAGCCGCTCTCGAGGACATGATCGACCCGCGCGTCCAGTCGAGCGCCGGTCTCGTCTATGCCGGCCTCGGCCTGACGGAGAAGGCACTGCAACACGGCCAACGCGGTCTCGACCTGCAGGATCCAGACGTGAACGCGACGCAGGGCCCCGACAGGCTCTGGGATCTCGCCCGCATCCAGGCCCAGGTGGGCGAACATTCCGCCGCCCTCGGGACGCTCGAGCGGAGCCTCACGATCCCGGGGTCGTTCACCGTGCACACCGTCGCGGCGGAGGGTGCTTTCGCCTCGGTACGCGATGCCCCCGGCTACGGCGACCTGATGCGACGCTTTGCCGTAGATGTCGAGAATCCGCCAGGCTTCTGAGCCAATTGGTCGGCACGCTCGATTTCGACGCCTGACCGTCAAGGGTGTTGCGGACGTAGGAGCGGCCCAGTCGATCTCGTTTCAGAGAACCGATGCCAAGGCGTGGGTGGCGGTGGGTGAGAAAGGCGAGTTGCCGGAGACGCACTCGAACAGCACGGCGCGAAGGACCAGAGGTCAGTACGTTGTCGACCGCCTCTCCTAGCACCTGCTCGGACGAGCGGAACCGGGAGTCAGGGGCCTGAAGGCGTCAGTCCCGTCGAAGTTGTTGCCAGTTCTCGACGAGTTGGAAAGACGATCCGCGTGAGCGGAGGCGATTGACCACGAAGCTCTGCCCGTCCGGCAAGACGTCAAATGGGTAGGACTCAGCGAATCTCCGCAGGGTGATCGGAAAGAGACTCTTTGGCTCGCCAACATCCGGTTGACCTACTTCGTCGCCGTCGGGCCATTCCACAGAGACGACCATCAACTCCCCCAGACCGTAGTAGAAGATTTCGCTGCCGTCCTTGGACCAGATAGCGGAAAGGCCACCTGTTTCGGACACTCGTACTGTCGGTTGTCCCTGAGGAAATCGGCTCACGAAGACATTGGGACGAGCTCCTTCGTTCTTGTCGTAAGCGACCCAGCGCCCTCGGGGTGAGAAACGAATGCTCGGTGAAGCCGCTGCGGGTAGGGGAGTGTGCTGCCCCGTCTCCATATCGAGCATTCTGATCTGCGGTCCTTGAGCACTCGTAATCGAAAACAGAAGTGTCTTGCCGTCGGGACTCAGATCGCTCGTGTAAGTGTTCTCACCTGGTGGACCTGCATAGAGGACGCGTTCCTTCCTATCCGCCATCGACATGGCCACGATGTCGGGGCGACGAAAGAAGATGACCTCTTCGTCGTTTGGCGCCCACACAGGGATGGATTCGTCTTCGGGAGCGGTTGTCAGTCGTTGCGGCAAAGCCTCGTTGAGGTCGTACAGCCAGATGTCGCCGCCCTCTGTCGTCACGTCTACGGCCAGACGGCCTCCGTCGTGCGATATCCGTGGATTGAAGTAGTCGTCACCGGACGCGATCACCTTCAGCGGCTCGCCCTGTCGACCGAGCAACATGAGCTCCGTCGTTCCCCCAGCCCCTGCTTCGTAGATGAGTCGCGAACCGGAGACTGTGAAAGCCGCGCTCGACGCGCCAGCGAAGTCCGCGACGTCATCAATCAGGAGACGGCTCTCGCCAACGACCTCTAGTCGCTCCAGATCCACAGTCTGGGCTCGCAGGGCTTCTCGACTGAAGAACAGCAGGGTCCCCGAGGCTGGATCGCTGGAGACGAACTGGGCTGTCGTCTGTTCGGGTAGCAAGCGCTTCTTCAGAGTGCCGTTGAGAGAACCGACGTAGAGGCCGCGCTCGCCGACGAGAACCTGGGCGAACAGGAACGACTCGCCATCTGGAAGAAAGTGCGGGCGGGCCCGAAACGTGGTTTCACTCTCTGCGGGCCAAACGGGGCGCAGCTCTTCGCCGTCTTCGCGAATGCGAAAGAGCTTGCCTTGATCGCTGAAGACAATGATGCCGCTCTCGTTCCAGGAGGCACCACCGCTGTCGATTCCTGGGATCTCTGCGACGGTGCGAGGCGCACCTCCCGCAACGTCGATTGTCTTCAGGCTCCTTGCCGCGAAGTAGCCCAGCTCGCCGCCATTGGGGGACCAGAACGGCTGGATTGCTCCTTCCGTGCCTGGCAGAACTCGCGAGACGCCTGTCGAGAGGTCGTGAAGCCATAGCATGGGTGCCGAGCCAGGCTCCTTGGCTGAGAAGGCGAGCCAACGGCCGTCACGCGAGAGGGCCGGGGGGCTGTAGTAGAGCTCGAGACCGGATGGGATCGGAATCGAGGAGACGAGACTCTCTTCCTGTACGTCCGAGGGTGCAGCACGCGAGAACCACAAGGCAGCGGCCAGGATTGTGAGGACACCTGAGAGGACCCAAGGCGCTCGCTGAAAGGAGACTCGTGTGCCCTGGACTGGAGCCAATTGCGTCGGCGGGGCGTCTTCGAGAGCTTCATCGAGCTCGGCGTGTACGGCGGACAGACCTATGCGACGTCGAGCTTCGCGGACCAGTACGCGACGCAAGAGGCGCTGGACGCTTGCAGGTGTGGCAGCTGGAAGCAGCGAGGGATCGGGCGCGTCGCGCAGGACTCGGGCCAGAGTCTCCGAAACCGACTTCGCCTCGAAGAGGCGTTGACCGGTCAGGGCTTCCCACAAGACGACCCCAAAAGACCAGACGTCTGTCCGCTTGTCGACGACTTCTCCTTTGGCCTGCTCGGGCGACATGTAGGCGGCGGTTCCCAGAATCTGCCCGCCGGTGGTGGCGAGCTCGGTGCGCGTCGGCGACTGCGAGAGGTCGACGTCGCCCGACGACGGCTCGGCAGATCTCGCGAGCCCAAAGTCG
>JANQPS010000280.1 GCA_028285365.1 Thermoanaerobaculia bacterium
TGTGCTGCTCGGCGGCCGCGCGGCAGAAGAGGTGGTGTTCGGCGAGGTCTCGACCGGGGCGAGCGACGATCTCGAGAAGGCCTCCGGCATCGTGCGCCAGATGCTCACCATCTACGGCATGAGCGAGAAGCTGCCGAACCTGAGCCTCTCAGAAGGCAATCAACAGAGCTATCTCGGACAGGGCCCACGCCTCGCGTCCCACTCGGTCGGCATCGCCGAGGCGCTCGATCAGGAGATGATGGAGATCCTCGGCGCCGCCTATCAGCACGACCTCGCGTTCCTGCGCGAACGTCGCGACGCCCTCGAAGCGATGGCGCAGAAGCTCCTCACCACGGAGACCCTCGAGGCCGCGGACGTCGTGGAGATCCTCGGACCCGCGCCTAGCGCCGAGACTCAGACCGCGTAGTTGGAAGGCACGGAGCCTTCGTCATCCTGCAGGGGTGGCAGGTTCTGGTGCCGATACGGACAGGGTCTACCCGCGGCAGCAGCGAGTCCTAGGCCAACACGGCTGACTGCTGAGGGTGGTCGGGTACTTCATCCCACGTTCTGCCGTCAAGAGTCCGGCCAGTCCGCTTCTTCTGCACACCGCCCCACTGCTTGAAGAAGAAAGGCACCTCTCGGGCGTTGCAGCGGTCGCGGATGGTGCGAGCCCAGCTAGGGTCCATAAGTCTTGCTCCCGGGCCAGACTCGCCGCCGACTATGACCCAGTGAATCCCCGCGAGTGGAAGCCTGGGGATCGGTCCCAGGAGCGGCTCGACGGAGAGAAAACGAACGGCCGCGGGTACCCGCTGTAGATCGCGTACTCGCGACACGTACGCTGCGCTTTCGACGCTAACGCCCATCCACAGATTGGTTGGCCACGGCAGAGCGTCGGCGACTTCCAACAGGCGCGTCGACCTCTTCGTGAGTATCTGAAAGATGTGCGACTCGGCTCTCGATATCGTCGAGAAGACCGATCTTATGAAGTCGAGAGGAACAGCGTCGTGAAACAGATCGCTCATTGAGTTTACGAATACCAGACGTGGTTTTCGCCAGCGAAGCGGCGCCTCGAGAAGGTCGTGGTGAAGAGTGGTTTCGAAGCCGTTTCTGTATCGCGTCTGCCCCATTGCGCTCAGCCGCCTCGCCATGCGTTCCGCGTAGCAGTGTTTGCAGCCCGGACTAATCTTCGTGCAGCCCGTGACTGGGTTCCATGTGGTGTCCGTCCACTCGATTTGGGATAGCTGCGCCATGCTGCCCTCCTAGAAGAGATCTAGCTGTTCATGGCTGTATTTCTGGGCCTCTCGCCAGAACTTGTTCGCCAAGTCGCTCCTACTGTAGAACGCGAGGTAGTAGAGCTTCTGACTCGTCCCTGGCACTGTTATCAGGACCTCGTTTCCTTGCGGGTTCTTGAATCCCAACTGCTCCATCGATCGCCCAAACTCAGAAACAACGAACGTCCCGAAGTCTCCCACGGACCCTGAGTACCGTTCCCTCCAGTCCACACTTCCTGTGAAGTCGGCAATTCGTGTGTTCGATGGGTCCTCGTAGACCCGCTGTCGATTGGCGTCCATATGGGACGGGATCAAGACTAGGAAGTCCGCTCGGATCACGGAGAGCTTTCGAATCGTCTCAAAACTGAGGTTCGCGATCCGAAACGGATCCACTACGCAAAAGGCAAGGAGTCCGGAACCTTTGCCTGAGCTGCGAATCTCGGCGAGCACGGCTTCCGCGTTCTCGTTGGAGTCGCCTTGAATGCACCGCACACTGAGGTCGGGAAACCGCTTGGCCGATCGCGCGCGCACTGCTTCGATGCATCGTTCATCGATGTCGCAGAGCACATACTTCGTGAACGGATGCGGCACGCTCATGGCGAGCAGTGGGGAGGTAAGCACCGTCCTCTGCGTGCCCTTGATTCTCGCGCAGCCCGCTCCAGTGAAGAGATCGACGTAGACCCGATGGTCCCACTTGTTGCGCATCGACGTTGAGAACATTTCAGCGTAGAGCGAGACGAGCCTGTGCTTTCGCTCGGCCCATTGGCCGACCTCAGGTAGGTAGTACTCGTCCTCCAGCGAACTCTGGGTAGTCAATGGCTCTATTTTCGTCTTATTTTCGCCTATTCCGTGGCAGAAGCAAGGTCCCCGCCCGCGAATTCAGCGGACCGGCATCGGCGTGTACCCCGGTGCACACCGTCGTCCGCCTCCGAGGCGAATACGGAACGCGTCTACGTTGGTGGTGACGAGCTGAGCCAGCACATACCGCTTGTCCGACATCGAGCTTCGCATCCGAACAGAATCGATGGTCTGCCTAGACTGGATTCGAGCGGGTGTCCCATCTGTCACACCTAGCTAGAGAATGTCGCCGCGCCGCCAGCGGTCGACCATCACGGGAGCGGCCTCGGCCCAGTCCGTCGAGTGGAACTCGAAGCCCGCGTCGAGGAGGCCTCGGGGCACGACGCGACGGCTCTTGAGGATCAGCTCGGCGTCCGTTCGCAGATAGAGTGCGCCGATTGCGAGCATGAGGCGGTTGATGGGAAGGGCCGCACCGATCCCGGCCGCTCGTCGGATGTGCGTCATGAGCTCGCCCTGGGTCATCGGATTGGGCGCCGTCAGGTTGAACGGCCCCGTCAGCTCGTCGCGCTCGATCAGGAACTCGACCGCTCGCGCCCAGTCCTCGTCGGTGATCCAGGAGACGAACTGGCGGCCCCCGCACACCGGGCCGCCGAGTCGCGCACGCACGAGCCACATGAGCACGTCGAAGACACCGCCGCGGTCCG
>JANQPS010000287.1 GCA_028285365.1 Thermoanaerobaculia bacterium
GAGCTGCTCGAGAAACTGCCGGGAGTCGAGAGCGTCCTGTCCGTCGGCCGGGTGCCGCTCTTCCTCAATCCACCGTCTGGCCTCTTCAACCTGGCGGACGGCTACCGCACCATACGCGGCGACGAAGTCGACCTCGACCTGGCGCGCGAGGAGGTCAACGCCAACCCGCTCTATGCCGGAGCCCTCGTCAGCAAAGACGGCAGGTCCACGGCCCTGCAGATCAGCTTGACCGAGAGCGTCGAGCTCCAACAGCTCGAGCAGGAGCGCTACGGGCTCCGCGACACCGCCCGCGAGCGAGAGCTCGAGCCCGAAGAGCGAAGCGAGCTCGACCGACTCGAAGTCGAGGTACAGAGGGTCCTCATGGAGCTGGCCGACGGTCGACGCGAGCTCATCGCATCGATGCGCACCATCCTGGCCGCCGAAACCGGGCTGGGTCAGCTCGATCTCGGTGGTCTCCCCATGATCACGGTCGACATCGTGCGCTTCATCGAGCGCGATCTGGTGCTGTTCGGGGCTGCTTCCGTCGTCTTCGTGTTACTCGTCGTGTGGCTGCTGTTTCGCTCCCTCGCCTGGACTGTCGCCATCAGTCTCAACTGCTGCCTGACCGTCTTGGCGCTCCTGGGCCTCCTCGGCTGGATGGACTGGAGGATCACGGTCGTCACCTCGAACCTGTCCTCGCTGCTGTTCATTTTGACGCTCGCGGTGAGCGTGCACATCGCCATCCGCTACCTCGAAGAGCGCGCCCGCCAAGAGGCCGAGACCGACCGCGGCGCACTCGCAGAGGCCCTGTCGCACGTGCTCGTGCCGAGCATCTTCACCGTCCTGACGACCATGATCGGCTTCGGCTCGCTCTACATGAGCAACCTCAAACCGGTCATGGACTTCTCGCTGATGATGGGGATGGGACTGAGTCTGACCTTCGTGTTGTCGTTCAGCCTGCTGCCCAACCTCGTGCTCCTGTTCCCTTCGCGATGGATCGCCAGCGGCCGTGGATCGGTCGTGGGTCTCGGCAGCGGCCGCGCTGGAACAGCGCGCGGTTCCTGGTACGTCTCGGTGGCCCAGTGGGCCCTCGCCAAGCGACGCTCGGTCCTCGTCGCGTCGGTCGTCCTGCTCACTCTCGGACTGGTGGGTGTGTCGCGTCTCGGCGTCGAGAACAGCTTTGTCGACTACTTCAAGGAGTCGTCACAGATTCATCAAGGCCTCACGGCCATCGACGAACAGCTCGGCGGCACGACGCCTCTCGAAGTCGTCTTCGACAGTGGCGAGCCCGACGGCTGGCTCGACATGCAACGTATCGGCCGCCTGCGCGAGCTCCACGGCTGGCTCGAAGAACAGCCCGAGCTGGGCCACGTGACGTCGCTCGATTCGTTGATCTCCATCCTCGAGCAGATCATCGCCGCCGACCCCACGCCTGCACTGCGCTCCGCACAGGTCAACAGCCTGATGCTGCGCATGATCCGTTCGCGAGTACCACCCGACATCGCGGCCAGCGCGCTCAAGCCCTACGTCTCGGACGACTTCGCGCTCACCCGGATCACCGCCCGCGTTCAGGAGTCGACCCCCGACCTCGATCGCGAGGCGCTGCTGGCCCGCATCGAGGAGCACCTCGACGCCAACCCGGTGGTCGATCCCGACCTTCAGCAGACGACGGGGATGTTCGTGTTGTACAACAACATGCTCCAAAGCCTGCTGTCGTCACAGATCTCCACCCTTGCCACGGTCCTCGGCTCGATCGCCGTGATGTTCTGGCTGCTGCTGCGCAACCTCCGACTGACCCTGATCGCCCTCGTACCCAACATCCTCCCCGTCGTGCTGGTCCTCGGAGTGCTGGGTTGGGTCGGGATCCCGCTCGACATGATGACGATCATGATCGCCGCGATCACGCTCGGGATCTCGGTCGACGACACCGTCCACTACCTGTATCGCTTCCGCCGCGAGTCCCAGACGAGCACGAGCACTCTTGCTCAGGCCGTGTGCACGAGCCACGACACGGTAGGGCGAGCCATGCTCGCGACAACCGTTGCCGTCGCCTTCGGGTTCTCGACTCTCACGCTCTCGAACTTCTTGCCGACCGTCTACTTCGGTCTGCTCACCGGCCTCGCCATGGTGACGGCGCTCCTGGCAGATGCCCTGCTGCTGCCAGCAATGCTCAGTATCGGCAAGTCGGAGAAGACGCCTGGCGCCTGAGCTCAGACCAAAACGCGCCGACTGGTAAGGGTCCTAGCGCCCCGGTCAGGCCTCTTGTTCAGGCAGGCGTTGACGAAGCAGCTCGTTCTCGATCGCCAACCCCACCTGTGCGGCAACGAGATCGATGACCTCGAGCTCACGGATCGGCTCGTCGACCCGACCGTTGTCAGCGTAGACCACGAGAATGACCTTGTCGGCGCCGAGCACCGGAAAAATCGCACCCAGATTGTTGCTTGGAGGACCGATCAGCGCCGTCAGCTCGTCAGGAAGCGTGCCTTGCGTCCAGTCGACCGCTCTCGCACGACGATCGTCTACGGCATCCGTCAACGGGTTGTCATCGTCCAGCGGCAGGCTGAGCTTTCTCGTCACCACGGCAAGCGGGCGCCGGTCGGCAGATGTCGTGCCAAAGCCACCCAAAGCAGTGAGGGCATCAGGCTTGACCAGAAACAGCAGCGCCCGATCCAACGACTCCGAGAGGATCTTGAGGAGGAAGAGCGACGCGCTCGTGGACAAGACTCCGGAACGTATCTCCTCGGAAAGACGACGCAGCTTGTCGAGGGCCATCTCTTCCGGCGGCGCCAGAGAGATCCTGGGAGGGGCTTCGCTTCTCGACTCGGCCACCTCCTCGATCGTTCGCAGCAGCTCATCCAAAGCATGGGTCGAGACCGCAACGGCTCCCGACTCGAACGCCAGATCTGCCTCTGTCGCGGAATCGAGGAGAGCGAGAATGGCAGCCGAAGGTTCCCGCCGATGCAGCTCCGACATCATCTCCAGAGTCAGATCGGGGCCGAGGTCGAACAGCACGATGGGTGCGCCATCCCCTGGAGTGGGGAAGCCAGCGGTATCGAGCGCACGCTGGTCGAGTCGGATGCCTCGCTCCTCCAGCGACGACTTGAGCTCGGCCAGGTAGGGCCGATTCGACGACACGACGTGCACCGACTTGACCAGCTCGCTGACCGGCAACGACAGGTCAAAGTCGAGGTCTCCGAATCCCTCTTCATCGTCCTCGCCCGCGTCTCCCTCGACGACGTCAGGCAACACGTCGGTCGTGCCTGCAGTGCTCGAAACTTCTGTTGGCGACACGGCCGGCGGCGGCGCGTCGACCGGCTCGACCCGGGTGCTTTCGGTCGGCATCGAGATCGCGGCAGCCTGGTCGATAAAGTGATCACCTTCCTCCGTCCCCTTGTCGCGGTTTCTCGAGTCGAAGATCCGGGCCGCTTCGAGCAGCACAGCCTGCGTGTTGAGGTCGACGTCGGGCAGGATCTCACCGGGAGTCCGCTCGAAACCCTCGATCGGGTGCACGTCACAAAGTGCAAACCGGAAGGTTCCCCGCGTCCAGGTGAGGAGCTCGATGATCGTCTCTTGAATGTGCGCCTCGACGACATCGACCAGGTCGTCAGGGGTCACGACCTCCATCGCGACGAGAACCTCGCCCAGCACCTGCCTCGGCTCGCTGGCAGCTTGAATGGCCAGCGCCCGATCCATCGTCGCCCGAGTCACGACGCCGTGTTTGAACAAGAGGTCGCCGAGACGAGCGCTCCCGGTTCCGCGAGCCGCGACGATCCGACCTTCGTGAAAACGGATCTCGGCCTTCTCGTCGTGGCGCTCGCAGTACAGCGTTCCCGTGCTCTGACCGATGTAGATGAACTGCATGACATCGGAGACGCCGACGTCTTCCAGCGTGCCGGAGATGCTCATCTGGCACGTCTCATCTGGCAGGACTCATCTGGTGAGACCCATCTGGCAAGAAGGAGAGCTACGGCGACTGGCAACGTGCCCTCTACACCTTCGGCAGGAGGCTCATCAGACTCTTGAGCGTTCGCAGCTTGCGATCCGCGGTGCTGTAGCTGCCCGCAGCCATCAGAGCCGAGCCGGCGTGAACCGAAAGCAGGTCGAGGAGCTCGCGATCCTGATAGAGGTTGGCCGTCTTGTGATCGAACACCTTGAAGATGGCCAGCACACCGATGATGCTCGCCTCCATCCTCAGTGGGACCGCTGCAATCGCGCCAGAGCTCTCGTCGTCGTCGATCTGGACCACGCCTCTCTCGATCGCCGAGTCGATGAGTCGATCGCTGCCTTCGTAGGGAGTCCCCGTCAACGGCTTGTTGTTCAGGCTGCCGAACCCACTCTCGAGCGAGACCACGAACTCGTCGGCTTGCTCGTCTCGCAAAAGCAAGATGTAGGACTCCGCTCCGAGGAGATCGACTGCGATCTCGGCGATGGCAAGGTTGACTTCTTTGGGGTCCAGGGTGCAGTGGAGCTGGTGGATCGCGACGTAGAGTCTCATCAGGCGCGAAATCTGATTCTCCGCCTCGACCATCATCTGCGTCACCTGATCGCGATCCTGAAGAGTCTCCTCCAACTCGGTGCGGAGCTTGCTGATCTCCGCATGGGTACCGGGCAGCACGTCCTGACCGTCAGCGGCCACCACCCGTCGCTCCAGCGATCCGACGAGCTGACTGGTGCTTTCCACAGTCGCCTTCAGCTCGGCCAGGAGTCTCGGCAGGTCGTGGTTCTGACCATCCAGCGGTTTTGCCCCCATTTGACTCTCTTCCATCCCGAGAGAGATCTAGCCCGACACAGATCTCAGTTAACTAAACGCTGATTCTATGCAAGGGCGCGATGACGAGCATCCTTTCGTCAATAGGATGAGCCGCGCATCCGCTCGTCATGGCCCCTGGCGATCACAAGAAATGTCGAAGCTCTTCGAAGGAGATCTCCGATCGCCTTCGAGAACCGAGTTTCCCAGCCGTTGAGATCGTCACGTTCTCGACTCAAGAGTCCTGCTCGAGCACCCTACTGGGAATGTCTTCGAGCGGCACAACGAGTCCGGCGGCGCCGCGCTCGATTGCAGCTTTTGGCATGCCGTAGACGATGCATGAGGCCTCGTCCTGAGCCAGAGTCGTGGCACCAGCCCTTCTCATTTCGAGCAGTCCCTGGACACCGTCGACCCCCATACCGGTCATGATCACGCCGATCGCCTGGTCACCGGCAGCTTTCGACACCGACCTGAAGAGAACGTCTACGCTAGGTCTGTGACGCGACACGAGAGGCCCGTCGATGACCCGAACGAAGTAGCCGTCTTCGCCTCTGACGAGCATCAGGTGTCGATCTCCCGGCGCGATCAGAGCTTCTCCCGGGCCGATGCGGTCGCCGTCATCTGCCTCCCTGACGCTGATGCGGGCTACCTGGTTCAGACGGCGCGCGAAGGCACCCGTGAACTGACCCGGCATGTGTTGAACGACCAGGATCGGAGGAGCGTACTGCGGCATCTTGGCCAGCGTCTTTTCCACCGCTTCGGGGCCGCCGGTCGACGCACCGATCGCAATGATCCGCTCGCGCGGTCCTTGCGATACCGGCTGCTCGATCACCATCGACGCATCAGGGCTCCGCTCCTCGGGCCAGGGGCGACGCTTCGAGACCTTGGCTCTCGACGCCGCATAGACGGAGTCGATGAGCATGACGGCCGACTCCTGGAGAAACTCGCGGAGGCGCTCGCGCGGCTTGGTGATGATCTCGACTGCACCCCGACGCAGAGCCTCGACCGCCACGTGAGTTCCACGTCCCGCGACACCTGAGCAGATCACGACCGGGATCGGGTCGTGTTCCATGATCTCGCGTAGAAACGTCAGACCATCGACCCGAGGCATTTCGATGTCGAGGATGATGACGTCGGGCCTGGACTGCTCCATCTTCCGTCGCGCGATGATCGGATCCGCAGCGGTGACGACCCCGATTCCGCGATCCTGCATCAGGACCGTAGAAAGGAAACGCCGAGCGACTGCCGAGTCGTCGACCACCAGCACCGAGATCGTCCCCGGCTCCCTCTCGGGTCTTCTTTCGTCGCTCACGCGCTTCCCGACCGGATCGACCTGCCGAGCCGTCTCACCTGGTAAACGGTGGGAATGACTGTGCGGACGCGGTCGCTCAGATAGGTCAAGCTCTCGGCGTGTCCTACGAAAAGATAACCGCCAACGGCAAGGCGGCCAATGAGTTTCTCGACGACTTGCTCCTTCTCTTTGGAGCCAAAGTAGATCAAAACATTCCGACAAAAGATGAGATCAAAGGGCCGCTCCCCCGGATAGGGATCGCGCGCGAGGTTGAGGCGCTCGAAGGTGATCAAGGACCTGATCTCGGGCCCAGCACAGATCTTGCCTTTTTGACTTCTCTTTCCTTTGAGCATGAAAGCCTCGAGGTAACGACGAGGAATGTCTCCGCTCCGATCGCTCGGCCAGATTCCACGACGAGCTGTTTCGAGCGCCTCTGTAGAAAGATCACTGGCAAGAATGTCGATGCGCCAGCCTTCGATGGGAGGCAGCGCACTCAGAAGGACCATGGCCAACGAGTAGGCCTCTTCGCCGGTCGAGCAGGCAGCACACCAGACACGGACCAGCCGGTCGCGCTGCTTCGCCCGAACCTGGCTACGAAGTGACGGTATGAGCTCGTCTTCGAGGAACTCGAACTGACGCGCTTCTCTGAAGAAGCGAGTCTCGTTGGTGCTGATCCGGTCGAGCATGTGAACCATCTCGCTGGGATCGGCGCCGTCGACGAGATGACGATAGTAGTCACCGAACGACGTCAACCCGAGTGCCGACAGGCGCCGCCTCAGGCGGTGGACCATCAGCCCCTTCTTGGTGTCCGGCAGATAGATTCCGGCTTCCTGATGGATGAGGGACCGCATCTGTTCGAACTCGCGGTCCGAGATGTCGAGATCGAACCCGTCGAATCGCAAAGAGCGCTTGGAGTCCGACGGACGTCGCACCGGTCCCTCACTCGCCTCCGGCTGTGGACTCTTCGTCCGATCGGGATGATCCTCTTCCGTCGGGCTCGCTCGAGCCGTCCCCGCTGAGCTCCGGTCTCGTGACGTCGGAGTCGGAGAGGTCGAGAGTCGCTGCCACCTCGGTCTGCTCGTCAAGTGACAGGATGCGATCGACATCGAGAATCAGCACGAAACGCTCACCCTGGCGCCCCATGGCCAGCAGGTAGTCGACCTGAATCTGGGTTCCGAAGGCCGGCGCCGGCTGGAGCTCGTCGGGAGTCAGATCCAGAACCTGGCTCACCGACTCCGCAACGACACCCACTGGCGTCAGCTCGCTCTCGACGAGCTCTTCGACTCCTGTGTTGGCCAGTCCCGGGAGCGCATCACCCACATGGAGATCGACCTCGATGATGACGATGCATGCCCGGTCTCCGAGCTGGCACTCGCCGAGCCCGAACTTGATCCCGAGATCGACGACCGGCAGTACGTTGCCCCTGACGTTGACGACGCCCTTGATCCAGTCCGGCGTTCCGGGAACGGGAGTGACTTCTCCATAGTTGATGATCTCGCGGACCTGAAGGATCCTCGCACCGAACTCTCGCTCACCGAGCATGAAGGTGAGGAACTGACCAGGCTCAGCGGGCGTTCGCACGACCTCTCGAGCCACAGCTTCAGACCGCGCAACCCGCGCGTCCGTCCGATCCTCGTCGGTCGGCCCCTCAGCCTCCATCGAGGAGGCACTGTTCGCCCGACTGTCTGCTCCACTGTCTACCCCCAGGTCTTGGGACGACTCGGTCTCGTCGCCTGGTTGTGACTTCGCAGAAGTCCGGGTTTCAGAGTCGTCTGCTGGACTCTGCTTCGAGTCCTGCTTCGAGTCCTGCTTCGAATCCGTCTTCGACTCTTGCTTGGCGTCTTCTGGTCGCGGTACCAACAGATCGAGAGGGTTCTCGTCTACTGCACGACGACGGCTCATGGTGTGACTCTATTCGTGTTCACGTTCTACCCCGTTCGCGTCCTACCCTGTTTGCCTGTCCCCGTTCACGTTGAGCCCGACCGTGCTCATCCCGCTCGCACAAGACTCACTTTCCGGCCTCCTGGTCGATGATTTCGCCAGCCAGTGTCCGGTAGTCTCTGGCACCCTGGCTTCGACTCGAGTAGTGGAGGATCGAAGTGCCGTGTGACGGGCACTCAGCCAACCGAACGTTTTCCGTGATGACGACGTCGAAGACTCGCTCACCGAAACGCTCTCTCAGATCGTCGACGATCTCGGCAGCCAGGCGAGTCCTCCGGTTGACGCGACACGCGAGAATCCCCGCGATGACGAGCTCCGGATTGAGACGCTCCTGGATCAGCTCGATCGTCTCGAGCAAGTCTCGAAGGCCGTGCAGCGGGAGCACGTGGGTCTCGACCGGGATCAGCAGCTCGCTCGCCGCCGCCATCGCGTTGATCGTCAAGAGCCCGATGTTCGGCGGACAGTCGATCAAGATGTAGTCCCACGGCAAGAGATCTCGACACTCGAGTTGCGAGCGCAGTCTGGTTTCGACGCCGCTCACACCCGCGAGGAGCTTGTCGGCTACGAGCAGCCATCTCGTCGACGGCACGATGTCGAGGTTTTCGACGGCCGTTTCACGAACCAGCTCTCCGAGCGTTGATTCGTTCTGTAGAAGAGCAAGCAGCCCCCTTCCGCCTTCCAATAC
>JANQPS010000336.1 GCA_028285365.1 Thermoanaerobaculia bacterium
CGTGCTGACTGCAGCGTTCGACTCTGACCCGGTCCTCCCAGGGGGCCTCGTTGGCCTGGACTTCACGATCACCAATCCATCGGCGGCGCGTACCCTGGCCGCTATCGGTTTCTCCGTGGACCTGGACGCCGCACTGACCGGTCTGACGGCGCTGGGACTACCAGCTCCAGACGCCTGCGGTGCCGGTTCGACTCTGAGCGGCTCGTCGGTGATCAGCCTGGCTGATGGCATCTTGGCGGGTGGCGCATCGTGCGCCTTCAGCGTGACGGTTGCGATTCCTCCGGCGGCGACGCCGCAGCAGCTCACCGTGGCCACGACCACGGTCAATGGTCTCCTGGCCGGAATCATGACTCGCCGTGGAGCGCCACCGAGGCTAGGCCCCGTGGGCGGAATCCCGCTCTCAGGACCAGCAGTCATGGCGATGGTGGACATCGAATTCCTCGAGTTCACGAAACTCTTCGATCCGGACGCCGTGGACGGCGGCACGACCACGGAGCTGGTGTTCGACATCAGCAATCCGGATCCGGTCAACGCGATCAACGACCTGGCGTTTACGGACGATCTCGACGCCGTCCTACCGGGGCTGGTGGCCGTTGGACTGCCAATCAACGACATTTGCGGCGTCGGATCGGTTCTCGACGGCACCAGCAATCTGGCCTTCAGCGGCGGATCACTCGCGGCAGGCGGGAACTGCAGCTTTGCGGTGACAGTCGAGGTGCCGATCACGGCGCAGAGTGGCATCTACCCGAACGTGACGTCGTCGCTCAGTGGTCAGGTCAGGGATCAACCCGTAGATGGCGGACCGGCGAGCGCCTCGACAGACGAGCTCGTGATCAATGCCAACGTGATCGGGATCCCGACTCTCGGCTGGCCGTCTCTGGCAGCGCTGTTCGGTCTGCTGGCTCTCGCGGGTCTTACGGTCTTGCGCCGTCGCTAGGTCGTCCACGGGTAGAGCAGCAGCATGCAGGACCCGGCCGGTACGGCGTGCGGGGTCCTGTCCTCGGCCGTCGTGAGCGATGCTGGGAAGGCGGACTAAGAGCCGGTGAGGTGATGGTCGACCATGCGGTCGCCATCGAAGACGAAGCGGCCGCTGAAGCGGCGTCCGGCGATCAGGGTAGGTAGCCAGAGCGCGTCGTCGGCCCACATCTCCTCGTAGGGAATCTGGTCGATCGGTGTCCAAAGCGGCACCGCTTCTTCCGTCTCGACTGGCTCCCCGTCGACTCCTTCGGCGCGGAACACGGTGACGAAGATGCCGTAGCCGTCGACGAACTGGAAGCTCAGTTCTCCGCACTCGGTCACCTGGCGAGCTTCGACCCGAAGCTCCTCACGAAACTCGCGGTGCGCACATTCGAGTGCGGTCTCTCCGGCTTCCAGCTTGCCGCCCGGTCCGTTGATCTTGCCGGCCCCGAGCCCGCGCTTCTTGCGGATCAGCAGGATCTTCTCGTCCGCGATCGCGAACAACAAGGTCGCGCGGTCCGTCGGTCGCCAGTCGACCCATTCGTTGGCACTGGCCGATTGGGGAATCACCGTCACGACGGCGGATCATGTCACAAGGGCCTCGACCGGTTCATCGGCGTTTCGCACCGGACTCTCGCAACGACTGCCCGAAGAGGCTTTCGTGTTCTAGGCTTGAGTCGATGCGTACCCTTCTGAGTCTTCCGAATCGCCGAGCACTCGGCTTTGACGTCCCCTCTTTGTGCTGGCAAGCGCGAGTCGTCCTACTGGTGCTCGCGCTTTGGGTACATCCGCTCGTCGCTCAGGAGACCGACTCGTCTGGCTGGGCGCGGCGGATGGTGGACTCGATGAGTGTCGAGCAGAAGGCCGGCCAGATCCTTCTGCCCAGGGTAGGAGGTGGTCTCCTCGGTCGCCAGGACCGCGAGCTTGCCGCGCTGTTGGATCAGGCGCGCGAAGGCCTCATCGGCGGCGTGGTGATATTCGGTGGCGACGCGCTGTCGGCGACCCGCACTCTGGGGCTCCTGCAGGACGCCGCTCGCTGGCCCCTGCTGGTCGGAATCGACGCAGAGTGGGGTCCCGGTATGCGTCTCGACGGGTCAGCGGTCTTGCCACGTGCGATGGCCATGGGAGCGGCTGATTCGAGCGATTTGGCCCGTGCTGCGGGGCTCTTGACGGCCCGCCAGGCGCGAGCGCTAGGTGCCCAGATGGTCTTGGCCCCGGTCGTCGATCTCGCGATCGATCCAGGAGGCCTGATTGGAACCCGCGCGTTCGGATCAGATCCCCAGAGGGTCGGTAGGCTCGCGACCGCCTTCTTCGAAGGTGTCGAGGAAGGTGGCGCGCTTGCAGTGGCGAAACACTTTCCGGGCCACGGTGCCGTTCGCGGCGATTCCCATGTGGTGCTGCCGATCCTCGATGTCGATGCCGAATTGATGGCTCGTCGCGAGCTCGTGCCATTCGAGATCGT
>JANQPS010000340.1 GCA_028285365.1 Thermoanaerobaculia bacterium
TAGACGGTGTGTCTTTCGACATCGATCGCAACAGCGTCACGGCCATCGTCGGGGAGTCGGGCTCCGGCAAGTCGGTGACGGCTCAGAGCATCATGCGCCTGCTTCCCAAGACAGCGTCGACCTCGGGGAAGATCGTCTTGCGACCGCCAGGCGGTTCCCCGATCGCCATCAGCTCGCTCAGCGAACGCGACTCCCAGCTGCGCAACCTCCGAGGAGGGCTCGTGAGCATGGTCTTTCAGGAACCCATGACCGCTCTTTCTCCGGTTCACCGCGTCGGTGATCAGGTCGCCGAGGCCGTGCTGTGTCACCGCGCGGTGAGTCGAGAAGTCGCGCTCGACGAGGCGCGATCCATGTTGGCGCGAGTGGGTCTGCCGGAGAGCGACAAGACGATGCGCAGATATCCGTTTGAGCTCTCCGGCGGCATGCGTCAGCGCGTGGTCATCGCCATGGCCCTGATTTGCCAGCCTGCGCTTCTCATTTGTGACGAGCCCACCACGGCACTCGACGTCACCATCCAGGCGGAGATCCTGGTTCTGATCAAGTCGCTGCAACGCCAGTTGGAGAACTCCGTGTTGTTCATCACTCACGATCTCGGCGTGGTCGCACAGATCGCCGACCGTGTCGTGGTGATGTACGACGGCAGGGTGATGGAAACGGGGAGTGTTCGAGAGGTCCTCAAGAGTCCGGAGCACCCCTACACCGCGCACCTTCTCGCGTCGTTTCCTGGCGCACGGACAAGCGAGGCAAGAGGCACGGAGGCGGTTCCGGTGCGAGGCGGAGCAGGATCTGCACCCGTGGGCGCAGACACGGAGCTCGTGTACCTCGGCGACGGGCGCCAGGTTCGGAGGTTCAGCGAGTGATGGTCTGCGTATGACGACCCTGTTGTCAGTCGAGGGTCTCAGCAAGTCTTTTGCTGGCGTGCCTGCGGTTCGCTCGGCCTCCTTCGTGCTGGAGGAATCCACCACCCTCGGCATCGTTGGCGAGTCCGGTTCCGGCAAAACCACACTCGTGCGGTCGATCTTGCGCGCCGTCTCTCCCGACTCAGGCCTGGTGCGGTACAAGAGCCTGGACGGCTGGCGGGACCTGCAGGAGCTGAGTGCCAAAGAGCTGCTGCCGCTACGTCGAGAGATCCAGATGATCTTCCAGGACCCGTATGCGTCGCTCAACCCGCGAATGACCGTGCAGTCGATCCTGGAAGAGCCGTTGATTATCCATCGTCTGGGAGACAAGGCCTGGCGCCGCCGACGGGTGACCGAGATGCTGGAGCACGTGCAGCTCGAACCTCAGTCCGCGATGCGCTACCCCCACGCATTCTCCGGTGGACAGCGGCAGCGCATCAGTATCGCCCGCGCCCTGATCCTGGAGCCTCGGCTCGTGGTCTGCGATGAATGTGTCTCGGCTCTCGACATGTCGGTACAGGCACAGATCCTCGATCTCCTGCGGTCACTGCAGACCCACCTCGGCCTCACATATCTGTTCGTCGCGCACGATCTGGGAGTCGTTCGCGAGTTCTGTGACCGAGTGCTCGTGATGTACCAGGGCAGGATCGTGGAACAGGGTCCCGTCGACCAGGTGTTCGACGACCCTCAGCACGACTACACGCGGCTGCTGCTTTCAGCCATTCCGTCCCCGGACCCCGACATCAGGCTCGAGCCGCTCGATCGCGCCACGCTGAACCTCTGATAGGACTCTCTGACGCAGTGATGGGCCGCCAGACGTGCTGGTTCCTGGGGTCTACCGGCCTCGATCCTGTCTCTCCTGATCCTGAATGATCTCGTCGATGAGCCGATCGAGGGCCGGGTCGGGGCGGTAGCCGCTCTCGAGCCGTGCGGCGACCTCCCCGGCCACTCGGTCGAGTCCATCCTGGAGCGTGATCTTGCACTCCCACGGACCGATCGCGCTCCTGATCCGACGGTTGTCGAAACACATCGAGTGCGCCTTGTCTCCGAGAAGTGGACCTTCCCACTTGGGCTCGTGGCCGATCAAAGACGCCGACGGCACGGCGCGAATCGCAGGTTCTTTGCCGAGCGTCCGCCCCACTCCATGGAGGATTTCATTCCAGGATGGCGCGTCGTCGCTGGTGATGTGGAACGAGTTGCCGATCGTGTGGGGTCTTCCCAGCAGACGCGCGAAGGCCTCGGCGAAGTCGTCTGCGTGGGTCAGAGTCCAAAGCGACTCGCCGTCGTCGTGCACGACAACTGGCTTGTCGCGATGGATGCGCCACGCCAGGTGATCACCGTCGACGACCGTGCTCGGAAAGCGCGTTCGGTAGGTGTGGCTCGGGCGCACGATGGTCACCGGGAGCCCAACCTCTCGAGCCGCCTGCATCAGTCGAGCCTCGCATGACGCCTTCTTCCGGCTGTACTCCCAGTGCGGGTTCTCGAGTGGCGTGTCTTCGGTCACGAGCTCGCCCCGACCCGGCTTCTGGTAGGCGGACGCCGTGGAGATGAAGACGTAATGTGCGCAGCGACCGGAAAACACCTCGACATCACGTTCGACCGTGCTGGTGTCGTAGGCGAGGAACTGACACACCACGTCGAAGTCGCGCTCGCCGAGGCGGCCGTATTCATCATCGTCCCGAAGGTCACCGATCAGGTGCTCGACTCCCTCTGGAATCTCCTCACCGCGCCGCCCGCGATTGAAGAT
>JANQPS010000348.1 GCA_028285365.1 Thermoanaerobaculia bacterium
CGCCTGGCAGCTTCCCGATCCGGTTCCGGTCGAGGACCCGGTTCATCAGGAGCCATTGAACCCGATGGGCACGCCAGCCCCCAGTGGTTTCGGAAGTGCCTCGGCTGCGACGGCAAAGCGCGAGTTCCTCCGGCCGTTGGTTCTCGTTCTGCTGCTGGTCGGACTTCTCGGTGCACTGTTCTTGAATCGAGCACGCCTGTTTCCGCAGTTCTTCGGCTCTGAGGCGCAATCACCGGTCGACGCCGGAGCTGCACCAGCAGCCTCTTCGGAAGAGGAGCCTCCGCCGATCACGAGTCAGGCATCGGATTCTCAGAGTGGGGAGACACCCGCCTCGGATCCAGGTCAGTCGTCCGCGGTTCCGGCAGCGGAGGAGCAGTCAGCCAGCGAGAGTGGTGAAGACGATGGTTCGGCTACCGTCGCCTCGCCTACGCCGGTGACTCCCGCCAGCAGTTCCGGCCCCGAGCCTGATCTCGGGGGCGGGGTGGCGTCCGAAGACTCGCCTTCGAGCGCTGCGGTAGTCGGTCGCATCACGAGAACCCAGGTCACCGAGCGCAGCGCGAGCACCGAGATCCGGATTTCACTCGATCGAAGCGTCGGGACCAGCGACCTCTCGGTCCTCAGCCTCTCGTCTCCGCCGCGGTTTGTAGTCAAGATCAAGGGGGTGACTGCTCCCTATTCTTTTCGCGAGGGTGGTGCTCGATTCGAGCGCGCCCGGACGGGACTTCACGACACCGAGACCGGCCCGGAGATGCATATCGTCTTCGACCTGACGACGGACTCGATCGAGGCTGCCGCCGATGTCGAGAACGGCCAGGTGGTCGTGAGTCTCCAAGACATCTGAGCGGTCACGAGACGGTTTCGCGATCAAGCAGTCGCCTTCGAGCGTGTCTCCTCTCAGCGGAGAGTTTGGCTACGTTCCTGCGCCGTCGATCGATCCCCAACGAGAGCGCGCGACCATTGGCGCAACCTAGCCGTTCAGGCGTGAGATCGGCGACATGAGTGTGCGTGATGGTGCCGAGCAGAGTGGCACGAGTCCGCGCTGGAAGCTCTCGGGTGCTCAACTCGTGGCACTCGGGATCCTCTCGAGTCGCCTCGTAGGTTTTGTCCGCGATCGGCTCGTCGCTCACCTGGTTGGCCTGTCCGCAGCGGCGGACATTCTGACTGCGGCCCTGCGCGGTCCGAACCTGTTGCAGACCCTCCTGGGCGACCAGGCACTCTCGGCCGCTTTTGTCCCCATCTACAGTCGGTTCCTCGGAGACGGGAAGGACAGGGAAGGACGCCGGTTCGCGAGCTCCGTTCTGGTCTTTCTGGGGTTGACGTCTCTACTGCTGGCCGTGTGTGGTGCGCTCCTGGCACCCTGGTTGTTCCCGGTGTTGTTTACCGGATGGGCCGGGCGGGCCGAGCTCGCCGAGCCGACGATCGCCGCCATGCGGGTGTTGTTTCCGATGTGCGGGATCCTGGTCTTGTCGAGCTGGTGCTTGGCAGTGTTGACGTCGCATCGTCGTTTCCTGTTGCCCTACGTCGCTCCGGTAGCCTGGAATCTTGTCATCGTCGGTGCGCTCGGATGGCTGGCGTTGCGCGCCGACGCGCGGCCCACTGCGATGGTCCTGGTCATGACCGTCGCGATCGCGGGGTTGGTGGGAGCGTGCGCTCAGTTTCTCGTTCAGCTGCCCTCGGCCCTCAGCTCGCTGGGAGGCCTGGCACTGAAAGGGGAAGGACCGGTTCCAGGACTGCGCGCTTCGATCAAGGCGTTCGGGCCGGCGGGCGTTGGCCGCGGAATCGTGCAGCTCAGCGGCTACCTCGAACTCTGGCTCGCCTCGTTTCTGGCATCGGGGGCCGTGGCGGCCCTGTTCTCGGCTCAACGTGTGTATCTCGTCGCGATCGGCCTTCTGGGAACCTCCGTTGCGGTCGCAGAACTGCCTGAGCTGTCACGCCTGGGTGAGCGTGCGGAACAGCAGTTCCGCGATCGCCTCGGCAAGGCTTTCGTCGCCATGAGCTTCTTGACGGTTCCGGCGACACTGGGTCTGATGACGACCGGGTTTTTCGTGATCGGCGCCATTCTGCGGACGGGGCAGTTTGGCCTGGCGGAGAACTGGCTCGTCTACCTGGTGCTGTGCGCCTACGTTCTCGGCCTGGTGGCAACGACGACGTCACGGCTCCTGCAGAACGTCCTGTTCTCCCGCAACGACACGTCGACGCCGGCACGAGTCTCGATGGTCCGCCTGGTGGCTGCAGGCCTCAGTGGCGCCTGTCTCATGCTGTGGCTCGACCGAGTGGGGGTGTTCGACGTGTTGTCAGGAGCTCCGGACGTCAACAGCAGTCTCAGACTGGGGGCAGCGGGACTGGCACTCGGATCGACCGTAGGAGCCTGGGTCGAGTTGTTTCTGCTCCTATGGGTCCTCCAGAAGCGTCACGGACGGGGATTGCTCAGCTGGTCGCGAGTGGCGCGGTTCTCGGTTCTCGGACTGCTGGCCGCAGGACCTGTGGCGGGAGTCGGATGGTGGGTGCAAGCTGGCCCGAGCCTGGTGGTGGGACCGCTCCTCGTGTCGCTCTACGCCGTCTTGTATCTTGGAATGGCAAGAATTCTTGGTTTTCCAGAGGCGCAGACCCTGCCGATCATCGGTGCCCGAAACAAAACCGAGAGCTGATGCGTAGGCCGGAGCAGAGGGGCGAGATGAGCGAGCCCCGAGGCGAGCCGGGCTTGCCGTAACGAACGGAGCGACGGAGACACATGGAAGCGATACTCAGCCTTGGTCTTGGATTTGGTCTTTCAGCTGCTTGCGGCTTTCGCGTCTTCGTGCCGTTCCTGGTCATGGGCGTCGCTGAGCGCACGGGCCATCTCCAACTGGCGAGCGGTTTCGAGTGGATCGGATCCGATGCTGCCTTGATCTCGCTCGGACTGGCGACCGCTCTGGAGATCGGCGCCTACTACGTACCGTGGCTCGACAATCTGTTGGATACCGCGGCAGCTCCTACAGCGGTTGTCGCCGGGGTCCTGGCGACTGCCGCAACGGTCACCGACATGAGTCCCCTCATGGGGTGGACCGTCGCGGTCATCGGCGGAGGTGGCATCGCGGGAACGATTCACACCGGGATGGCCCTATTGCGAGGACTGTCGTCACTCGTCACTGGTGGTCTCGGCAATCCAGTCGTTTCGACGGCCGAAGCCGGTGGTGCCGTTACCATGGCGGGCATCGCCATTACGCTCCCGATGTTTGCACTGGCTGTCGTGATGACCCTCGTGCTTGCTAGCGGAGTCAAGGTCGCCAAGCGCCTGAGTCGCGGCGCGCCTTCCGAGGCTAGTGCCACTCGCTGACCTGATGGCCTCCTCTGAGTGCCTCTGAGTGCGTCCTCAGCGGGTCCGGCTCCGGGAGCCGGGGTGTAGACGGCATTGACCGAGGGCCGATTGCCCCTCGCCGGCGCGATTCGTCGCAGTCTCGTATGAAAGAATCGGCAGAGAGGTCGAGTGCGATCATGCCGAACCTGGAGAGCAACAGCACGAGGAGAGCCCTTCTCGGCAGAGGTGCCGGGAGAGGACCCCGAAGAGTGGCCCGAAGAGGATGGTGTCCTCGGACCGGCTCCAGCCTGCTCTTCCTGACGACACTCTTGCTCTTCCTGGCCGGCTGCTCGGGCTCGCGCCAGCCTCACATCATGAGTCAGGCCCTCGCCGAGGCCAACCTGAGGCTCGAGCCACTCAACCAGGTGGTAGTTCCTTTCGAGCTGTCTGCCGAGATGCGCGCCTGGGCCGACGAGGTGGTCCCGCGGGATCTGGATGACCTGAGAACGCTCGAGAATCTTGCGCAAAGCCTCCTGAACGACAAACACGGCCTGTCCGTCCGCTACGACCGCGGCGAGACCGGAACCGCGGAGGACGTCTTCGAGACTGGCCTCGCAAATTGTCTCTCGTTCACCCACACCTTCGTCGGCTTCGCTCGCTCCCTTGGCGTCCCGGTGCACTTCCTGGAGGTGCGCGACATCCAGACGTACCACCGCGAGGGAGATCTGATCGTTCACTCCGATCACAT
>JANQPS010000368.1 GCA_028285365.1 Thermoanaerobaculia bacterium
CGCCTCACCCGACCAGGCCGGGCTGTTCAGCAACGAACGTGGGCTCAGCAACGAGCAGATTTCTACGCTCGTCGAGCGTCACCCTCGCGAGCACCGCCGCTCGCCCACTCGACGAGCGTAGAAATCTGCTCGTTGCTGAGCCCACGTTCGTTGCTGAACAGCCCGGCCTGGTCGGGTGAGGCGTGCCACGGCGGCATGGTCCGAGCCTGTGCGTGACGGGCAATGGAACGTGACCAGGGCCTCACCTGGTCGTAGGTGAGCAAGGCCATGGGAGCCACCATCCCGCCGTAGTTGGCTCCGCCCTCCCGGTGGCAGTTCTGGCAGTTCTGCTGGAGGATGGGGAGAACGTCTTCGTAGAAAGTCGGGGACTTTGCCTCGTTTGTCGTCGGACTCGCGATGGCGACGGAGCCGACGAGCAGTGTGGTGCAGGCGGCAAGAACGGCCAACCTGACGATCGGCACGAAACGGTTATAGGTCTTCATGAGTTTCCTCTCAGCTGTTTTGATGGTGCGATGGTGCTCACGAGGTCGCCATTCCGTGGACGCAGACCTCGAGTGCCGCTACGAGTGCCGCTTCGAGATCCGAAGACTCGATGTCGCCCGACGCCCACGCGTAGCAGACGCCAACCGAGGTCGAGTCGAGTACGAGCGCCAACAGATCGGCCGAAAGGTCGGCCCTGATCTCACCCAGCTCTTGAGCTCTCGAGATCAACCGGGTCATCTGCTGCCCCGCTCGTTCCTCGAGCTCCTGGATGCGCTCATGAGACGTCGTTGGGCTGTGGAGGTACAGGGTTCGAGCCAGAGCTGGACTCGCCAACAGATCGCGAGCGGTCATGCGGGCCAGCTCCGTCAGATGTTCGCTGAGTGGCTTGCTCGTCTCGGCAGCCGAGCTAGCGAGCTGCGTCACCCAGTCCTGCGTCCACTGATACTGGATCTCGGCGAGCACGTCGGCCTTCGACGCAAAGTACCTGTAGAAGGTGGGTTTGCTGATCTGAAGGCGTTCGACGACGGCTTCGATGCTCGCGTGCTCGTAGCCGACCTCGTCGATCAACTCACACGTCGTCTCGACGATGCGTTGGATCAGAGCCCGTCTCTTGGTTTCTCGGAGTCCCATCGTGCTGACAGTATATACGTTACGGAGTAAAAAAGATTCCGTCGTAACGAAAAGAGCTCAGGCGAGCGGCTTGTGACGGACCTCCGCCGTGCGCCGGCCGCGAGGCGGCAAGTCGTGAATGGAGGAGTCTGGGGGAAGCCCGACTCAGTCGATCGCGCGTGAAGACGCGGAGCCGCGAGCCAATAGCGACGCGGAGCCGCGAGCCGATAGCGATGCGGAGCCGCGAGCCAATAGAAGAGTGATTTCGTGGGTTGCAGTGGCACCCGGCGGGCTCTTGGGAGCGCCGTGGATATCGCGGTCGACGAAGGGGCTGTGAAGCACGACATCCATCACACCATCGCCGTTGAGATCGGTCAGCCAAGCGAACTCGCGATCGTGCAGTTGAGCATCGACCCGGTGTGGATGTTCGTCGAACAGCCCCGGCGACTGCACGCCGGCGAAGACCAGTAGCTCGTTGAATTCTGGCTCGATGAGCACGTCCGTACGGCCGTCACCGGTGACGTCTCCTACCAGCCACGTCCGATTGAAGGCTCGAGGCCAGTCGGCGCGTGAACGCCGACTGACGTGCGTCTCGCCATGCAACAGGACGTCGCGCGTGACCCATCCGGGCTCGCGATGGCTTGGTGCACCGTCGAGTGCAAGCCGGAACGTTGCGCCAGGCTGAGGCTGAAAGCCCTGTCCCAATGAGTAGAGCTCGAGTTCGAGCAGCACGTCGTCACCCATGGCGCCTTTCAGCTTGTTCCACAGGCTCTTCTTGAGAAACCGTCGCTCGACAGTCGTCACGAGCAGAGCTGGAGATCTGGCCTGGTCGAGGCCGATCCAACTGGCCTGAATCGTGGGGGCATCGCCGCCGATCTCGAGCGCCGGATGTTCGGCGAACTGGAGGGATCCTGTTACCCGCGTCCCCAGGTGGATGGCTATCGAGGAGCTCATTCGGTCGGCGGAACCTGAGGACACGTCGAACAGGACGAGATCGGCTACGCCATCGCCGTTGGCGTCGACGATCGAGTGCAGCACGGTGGCGGCACCGTCGTCGCCGGCCGCGGCAAAAACGTCGTCGGTGTCGATCTCGACTTCGATGGGCAGCGGGTACCCGGATCCGTCGAACCGACCGTCTTCGTGCTGGGCATGTACGGTCAATTGCCCTGGCATCCAGAAGGCCAGATCACGTCGACCGTCACCATTCAAGTCTGCCCGGTGGATGCGGCTTACGGCCCACGGGTCGTAGCGATAACCATCGGCGCCCAGGATCCCGCTCAAGTCCGGAGAGGCTCCGATCAAAACGGCGTCAGCGAAGCTGCCGTCCGAGTCCTGGACGAGGACCAGGAAGCCGTCCGTCGACGGTATGACCAAATCGTCGAGCCCGTCGTCGTTGACATCGTGAGTTACGTCGACGTGTGGTATCTCGTCGTCACGCGGCGGCTCGAAGCTAGTCGACAGCGTGGCGATGGTCCGGGGATGTTCCGTCGCGGAGTCGAGCCACAGCAACTGACCCGCGGTTGGGTTTGCCTCGGAGGGTGAAGCCTCGAAGAGCACGAGTCCGTGCCCAGCGCCGATCTCGGCTGTGTCGGCGAACTTCACTGAAGGAGGCAGGGTCCACTCAGTCGTCTCTGGCGAACCCGTCTCCCACAGCGAATGGAGAGTCGCCACGGGGCTCTCGCGGTCATAAACCCTGACGATCACGACGTCAGCTGTGTCATGACCCAGCAACGGCGCAGTCAGCACCGTCAGTCGACCCTCAGTCCGGCTAGCGATCTGAAATCGATCGAACAGTGGCGTGCTTGAGGCTTCCCCCTCGACTGCTCTTCCGTGAGCGGGCGCAGGCGCTCCCCAGCTGAGGACAAGAGGGAGTCCGAGACAAAAGAGCCAGCAGATGCCGAGGCTTTTGGCGCTCATGACTCCCTAGACAGTTGGGAGCGTGGTTGGTCACTTCCCGTTGCGCCCCCGCTCTCGAGACTCGGAAGCGTTAGCAGGTGTACGGTGTCACCTAGAGCAGATCAGTCGTCGTCGCTGTCGGCCTTCGGCGGGTTGTCGTACTCCGACTCGAGCAAACGGGCGCCACGCAGGATGTTGCCCATGGCGTAGTTGCCTTCGTGGCAGGCGTACTCGTATACGCGGGTATCTTCCGCCTTCCAGTCGTACTCACCGGCCCAGGGGCCGGTCCAGGACTTCGGATCCTCGACCCGGAAGTGGTACTTGAGGTCGCCGTTGTCCATGCGCGTGAAGCGCTCCTGGACATAGAGGCTGTCGCTGCCACCGTTGAGACCGGTCTCGTCGCGGAAGTTGCGAGTCTCGACCACGAGAGTGTCACCGTCCCAGTAGCCGATGCCGTCACCGAGCCACTTGCGGATGCCTTCAGGATCGTGCTCGGAATCGATGCGCACGATGCGCGCGTCGTGGACCATCTCCGCCAGGATCACGACGTGCGTGTCGGTCTGGAGGATGCGCAGGTAGTTGTTGTAGAGGCTAGGAAGCATGGGCGGGCCACCGCTGAAACCGAGCAGGCAGCGCTCGGCGAGCGCCAGGTTCTCGGGGCCGTCGAAGGGTCCCGGTCCTTCTTTGTCGAGCCAGGACGCGGTGCCGTCGTTGTTGTGCGTGAAGGAGCTGAAGTTCTCCATCATCTTCTTCATGCCGGCGGGAGTCATCGGCGGACGACGACCGTTCTCGGGCTCGTAGATGATCGAGGTGCGGAACTTGCCGTCGACCATGACCGCTTCCGAACCGGGATCGATCCAGAAGGCGTTGTAGCCGCCAACGCCGCCTCCACCGAAGCGATTGTCGCCGTCGCCGCCCTTCTTGGGAGCCTCACGATCGGCCCCACCCGGCTTCTTCTCGGCCTCGGCTGCTCGCCAGAACTCAGCCGACTGCTCCTCCATCGCCTTCGCCTCTTCGGGCGTGAGGTAGAGGTTGTTGCCGAACTGCGCAGGGCGATCGACCGGAGTCACCGTGCCAGCGTTGTAGACGCCGGAGAGATCGGGCTTGCCGTCGTGTCGGCGTTTGATTTTGCCGTCTTCTGCGAGTGCCGCGGTAGTGCTGAGAGCGACGAAGCAGGCCAGAGCCAGGAGCGGAAAGAAGAGCTTGCGCATGGTGAATCCTCTCTGAAAGAACCTCGAGTCCGCAGTTTTGTCGAGATACGGATGGTATCAGGGCGTGCAAGTTGGAGTCGGAGGCCCTTCGGTCGAGACACTCTGAGCCGACCAGACCACATCAATGTGCCAGCGCCTTCGCGTCGAGCCGTTCTTTGGATGCCGGCATTCAGTTGAGACGCCTTGACGTGCACCACCTCTCCTTTGCCCCGCACTTGTCTTGACACGCGGCATAGAAGGGCCCGAAGCTCTCTCGTACAGTCCACCCAGTTCAGTGGTTTCCGTTCGACGCCCGAATCGAGGAGCCGTCCGTGTCGGATCGTTTCCCCAGTACGCATTGGAGCGAGCTTGCTGCGCTCGTCGAGAACGACCCGGAAGGATCACGAATGCTGGTCTCGCGACTCTATGAGCGCTACTGGACACCGCTCTACGCCTATCTCAGGCGCCGCGGGAACGATCCTGAGCGGACAGCCGATCTGCTGCAGGGCTTCTTTGCGTTTCTGTTGGACAAGCGAGTCTTCTCGACACGTCGCCCAGAAGGACGGCTCAGAGCCTTCCTTCTGGCTTCCCTGAAGAACTACGTGGCCGACGAGTACGACAAGGAGCAAGCGCTCAAGCGGAGGCCTAGGGAACCACTTTTGCCTTTGGATCTGAGTCTTGGCGAGAGTCTCTATCTTCAGCTTCCATCTCGCGACCTGTCGCCGGATCGGCTGTACGAGAAGCACTGGGCCCTCTCAATGGTCGAGCGCGCGGCAAATCGAGTCGAAGCGTGGGAGCGACAGGCTGGGCGCGGCGAAGAGTTCGAGCAGCTCAAGCCCCACGTCATGGGCGGCGCCGTGGCGCGCCCGTATAGCGAGATAGCGGGCGACTTCGAGATGAGTGAGAGCGCGCTCAAAGTACGAGTGCATCGCATGCGCAAGCGCTTGGGCGCCTATCTACGCGAAGACATCGGGATGACTGTGAGCGGTGCAGCGGAGGTTCGCTCCGAGCTTTCCTACCTGCGCGAGCTGCTGAGCTGATGGTCGATTGGCGCCATCTCGAATCGAGCCGAACGAGCAGAATTCCTTTCGAGAAGGTGTAACCCACGACCTCTGCTTTCCTTGGAAAGCAGTAGTAGGTAGGCAGGAGATCCCCAATGGTCATCAGCTCGCTCCGCCTGGGCCAGATTGCCTCAACCCTCCGGTGAATCCTGCCCGACCGACTGCCGCGATCGACAAGCACCGGGCACGCCCGGTCGCAGCAAAGCCAAAGCTGCCCACAACCAAGTCACTACGAGGATGAAGAATGGACAACGAGTATCAACTGACAATTGTCGTCGACTCGAACTGGCAGCCCTGGGAACGCGAGCAGATGCTCTGTGCCTACAGTTGGGCGAGGATGAACAGTAGTAGATCCGACTGGGAGTACATCGGTCAGCGGCCGACCAACTACGGGAAGAAGCTCACGGGGCGGGACGCCATTCGGTTCCAAGTGGTCGACATCTCAGGGGGTGACAACCCGGTTGTAAAACTCGCGTTTCAGCAGTGGAATGAAGAGGCTGACAGGTTCATCAATGTCAAGAGCCCTTTTCACGATATGCCTAGCAGCGGTATGACGGTCACTGTGGATCTGAACGACACTCAGCGGTCCAGTGGTTGGTTGGATGTGAAGGACCCGACGACGAGACCAAACGGTCGCAACTTCGGTGGCGTCAACGGAGGCTCAGTCAACGGCAGCTTCGGGAAGTTTGGGTACACCAATCCGTTCTACCCTCAGAAGGAGGGCGACTACGAGCTGACGGTCTATGTGACGACGGGTGGCAAGACCTTCAAGGTCGATCCTGAGATGAAGATCGGTCCTCCGGGAGGCTGATAGGCCGCTTCGAAGGGGGCGCCCGCCGGTGTGGCGCTCCCCGAAGCTCTCTCGGATCTAGAGTGGTACGACCTCAACGACTGGGATCAACACCTTCCGCAATCAGCTCGAGAAAACGGCGGTCGCTAGCCATGTCAGCGAGATCGGGGTCAGCGGTGATCTCGGTCTTGGCCAATCCGCTCTTCAAGGCGAGCTCGAGAGCTCCGAGAGCTTTGTCTCTCTCGCCGA
>JANQPS010000394.1 GCA_028285365.1 Thermoanaerobaculia bacterium
CGCGCAGTCTCCTCGCCGATCTCGGCAACCAGGTCCTCCGGTGACTCTCCGGCGAGCCAGCGATCGCGAAGCTCGCCGGCAATTCGTTGACGCTCTTCGAGGCTCTGCTCTCCTTCCAGAACCACGATCTCGCGCACTTTGCGCTGCTCCGGCACCTTGAAGTCGTCCGCGCGTTCCTTGTAGAGCTCCCGCAACTCCTCCTCCGGCACCTGGATGCGCGGATACAGCTCGCGGCCGAGCACATCGCGCCAGAGCAGATTGGTTCGCAGGTTCTGCTTGTAGGACTCGAGCGTCAATCCCTCACGGGCGAGCGCCGTGCGTAGCTCGTCTTCGCTGGCCAACTGGAACTGGTCCATCTGCGCCTGGATCGTTTCGTCGATCTCGAGCTCGCTCACGCTCAAGCCCAACTGGTCGGCTCGCGACATGATGAGAAGTTCGTCCCACAGAGAGCGCATGACCGACTTCGGCGCCTCCTCCAGCTCCTCGAGCTGACGATCTTGGGACAGCGAGCTCTGAAGGATTGCGGCCTGTGTCTGCGCCAGCCTTCGCTCAAAATCGTAGAGCGTTGCAATCCGGTCATTGACCCTGAGGACGATCCGATTGGCCTTGAAAGAATCGGGCTCCTGGGCCAAGGCGGCTTGTGGCCCCATCCACGCGGTCGAGATCAATGCCAGTAGAGGGAAGGTCGCCCACACAGAGCGGCGACCGGCCTGATTCCCGGCGGATGACTGAGCTGATTGGTGCATCACGGATGATCCTCTATTTCGAACGGCAGATTGCGCTCGGCAAGCACGACATTGTATCTGTCCCAGGCCTCCGAGATCAGCTCTTCGAGAGCCCGTTGGGCACTCTCCCGCTGCAACTGATCACGGATTTCTACAGACACCTCGTCGAGACTCAGCTTCCCCGCGGGAACCACGCCCTCTACCAGGAAAATGTGGAAACCGTGCTCGGCCTCGAGAACGCCGGTGTGCTGACCGGGTTCCAGCGCGACGATCTCATCGGCAAAGACCAAAGGAAGGTCATCCTGAGTCAACTCGCCGAGGCGACCCCCCACCGAACCCACGCCGTTGGTGAAGCGACTCCAAACGGAGTCGAAAGACTCTCCGGCTTCCAGGGCAGCAAGCGCGTCGCTAGCCTGATCCGAGGTGTCCACGAGTATCTGACGAAGGCGGATGCTCTCCGCCCTCTCGAACCGATCACCGTGGTCGCGATAGAAGGTTGCCACCGCGTCGTCAGAAACCGGTCCGGCGAGATCGGCGAGAAGAGCCCGCCCCGCTTCACCGTCGCTAGCGTCACTCTCGACCAGCCCGCGGCTGGCCGCGATGCGCCGGATCAGCTGCTGCTCGATGTAGCGCTGAAAAAGAGCCGAAAGCACCGTGCTCTCCAGTTGCGACGACGATTCACCGATGGTTCTCTCGACGTAGCTCTCGAACTCCGAGTAACCCACCTCGTCACCATCGATTCGCGCCGCCACCCCTGGTCCGAAGGAGGTGGAGCCGGCGTTGCACCCGACCAGCGCGAGGACGGCGATCAGCAGCGACGCCACAGACCCGGCCCCCGTCCCCATCATCCGTCCAGACTCCAGACGGGGGGCGACTCGACGTCGACAGCTCATCAGTTCACCGACGCGCCGGAGGCGTCGCCGGGCAGTTCGACCGTTGGGGCGGTGGCTCCCGAAGCAATCGTCTCGAGCGTCGCGCGTGCCACCGGGAGCCACTCACTCGAACCGACCCCGGTCATCTTGAGTACGCCACTCGGGGCGAAGCTCGCTCCCTCACGGCTCGACACGAGCTCGATCAATCGATCGACATCGACCCGGGCATTCCTGCGCAGCCGAATCACGAGCGACGATCCGTGCGCCGATACCGACTGCACGCGCAGCCTCTCGGCGAGACTCTTGAGCTCGGCCGCCTCGGCCAGCAGCTCGACACTTCTCGGTGGTGCGCCAAAGCGGTCCTTCAACTCTTCGAGGATCTCGGTACGCGACTCTTCGCCAAGAGCCAATCGACGGTAGACCTCCATCCTGAGATTGGCATCGGCTATGTACTCCTGCGGAATGGTCATCGAGATCGGCAGATCGATGGCCGCTGAAGGTGCGTCGTCGAGAGTCTCGCCGCGCAACTCGCGAACGGTGTCCTCCAACATCTTCATGTAGGTCTCGATTCCCAACTCGTTGATATGACCGCTCTGCTCCGCGCCGAGAAGATTGCCCGCACCACGGATTTCGAGGTCACGCGCGGCAATCCGAAAGCCCGCGCCAAGATCGCCGAACTCCTGGATCGCCTGGAGGCGCTTGCGCGCTTCGATCGACAGGATGCGATCCGGGGGCACGAGCAGGTAGCAGAAGGCGAGCTGACTGCTCCGACCCACGCGACCTCGCAATTGATAGAGCTGGGCCAGTCCGAATCGCTCCGCGTGATGAATCAGCATCGTGTTGACCCTGGGAATGTCGATGCCGTTCTCGATGATCGTCGTCGCCAGCAGCAGGTCGTAGCGCCCCTCCTTGAAGGCGCGCATCCGCAACGAGAGCTCTCGTTCGTCCAGCTGACCGTGACCGACGACCAACCGCAGATCGGGAACCAGCTCGCGCAGCTGAGTCGCAACCTGCTCGATGTCTTCCACCCGGTTGTGGACGAAGTAGACCTGGCCTTCGCGCTCGAGCTCGAACTCGATCGCCTCGCGCACGAGCTCACCCGAGAAAGGCAGGATCTGAGTCTCCACCGCCATGCGATCTTTGGGCGGTGATTCGATCGTCGAGAGGTCACGCACCCCTGCCAAAGCCATCTGGAGTGTGCGCGGCACCGGAGTCGCGGACATCGACAACACGTGCACGCCGCGCCGGAGTTCTTTGAGTTTCTCCTTCTGGCCTACGCCGAAGCGCTGCTCTTCGTCGATGACGAGCAACCCGAGCCGTTTGAAGACGATGTCTTTCCCCAACAGCCGATGGGTACCGATCAGAATGTCGATGGCACCGCTCTCGAGACGCTCGCGGATGTCTTTGAGCTCTGCTCCGGTGCGAAAGCGAGACACCATCTCGATGGTGATCGGGAAGTCCGCGAAGCGCCGGCGAAAGGTCTGGAGATGCTGGTCGGCCAGGATGGTCGTCGGTGCGAGCACCGCTACCTGCCAGCCGTTGTCCACCATCTTGAAGGCAGCGCGCATCGAGACTTCGGTCTTCCCGAAGCCGACATCGCCACAGAGGAGCCGGTCCATGGGTCGCTCGCGCTCGAGGTCTCCCACGATGTCAGACACCGCCTTGAGCTGATCTCGGGTCTCCTCGAACTCGAAGCTCGACTCGAACTGCCGCTGAGAGTCAGTGTCGGGGCCAACGGCAGGCGCCTTGGCAACTTCACGCTCGGCATACAGCTTGAGAAGGTCGACGGCCAACTTGCGCAACCCGCGCTTGATGCGGTCTTTCTTCTTGTTCCAACTCGTGCCGCCCAACCGATCGAGCTTGGGCTCGACTCCCTCGAGACCGGCAAAACGCTGGATCTGATCGACTCGTTGGAGCGGCAGGAGCAGCGTACGGCCACTGGCGTATTCGATCTCCATGACCTCGGCGGCGCCGCTGCGCTGCTGCCCCATCTCCCTGAGCTGCGGCGGCAGGTCATCGCGACTCGTCTCCTGCTCGAGGATCCTCATCCCAACGAACCGTCCGATGCCGTGATCCTGATGGACCACGAACTCACCGACCTTGAGGTCTCGCAAGCCCGAGAGGAACGGTGCGATCTTGGTCGTCGACGTGCGTCGAGCCGACCGCGACGGATACAGCTGACTTTCACCAAAGACGACACAGCCAGCAACGGGTAGCCGAAAGCCGCGCCTCAGGTCGCCATCCAGAAGCCGAAGGTCGACTCCGACGTCGATACCGCGCTCGCCCAACATCTCGCCGAGTCGCTCGTGGTGATCACCCGGCGCCACCAGAACGAGAGTTTCACGCCGGTCGGCGGCAAGCTCGACCTCACGACTGAATCGGGGGAGCTGTCCGACCATTGACTCCGTCTCGCTCCCCGAGAAGTCCACCGGCGAACTCCTGGTCGCCGCTTCGTTCACCCGATAGTGCGCGCTTGCGAGCGTCCGTTCGACGTCCGAAGCGGCAACGAGCAAACTCTTGGGATCGATCGCGAGGCCGCCGTCGGCTAGCCGGTGGTCACACTCCTCATTCAAGAGGTCTCGATGTCTCCCTGTCTCATCCCAGAGGAGCTCCGGCTGGTGGCAGACGATGCGGTGCTCGCCAAGGATCTCGGTAATGCCGTGCAAACGGTCTTCGAGCAAAGGCAGGTAGTTCTCCCAACCGGGAAACTCGCCCCCGCTCGCGAGCGCCCCCACGCGCTGACGAGTCTCCTCACTGAGTCCTCCGCCGAGCTCCTCCTCGAGCCGTTCGGCAAGCAGGGTGCGACGCGACGCATCCACCGAAAACAGGGACAGCGGCAGGATACGCAGCTCTTCGAGAGACTCTTGCGATCTCTGATCCACTGGATCGAAGAAGCGCAGAGACTCGACCGAGTCGCCGAACAGATCGAGGCGCACGGGTTTCTCGACGCCTGGAGGAAAGACGTCGAAGATGCCGCCG
>JANQPS010000398.1 GCA_028285365.1 Thermoanaerobaculia bacterium
CGGCATCGAGGTCGACACGTTGAGCGTCGCCGAGGACCCACTCGATCGGTGCGTCGCTGTCCCGTCGTTCCTCGATTGCTACAGCGCTGGCCTCGGCAATCAACTCGTGCGAGACGTCGACGGCCGTGACGGCACCTCCGGGCCCGACGATGTGAGCCGCTCGGCGTGTGGTCGATCCTCGGCCACAGCCAACGTCGAGCACCCGTTCACCAGCACGCAGACCGACGTGGTGGAACAGCGGATCCAGCACCGGAGCAAGCATGGCCTCGAGGCGGTCGGCCTGGGCCAGCCACAGAGCGCCCCCTCGTCGACGCCACGCTTCAGTGGACCACGGTGCGTAGGCCGGTTGTTCGGTCATGTGAGCTCATCGAGTCCGGGGCTTGGCGGCCAGACGGTGCAGGGCCAGGACGACACAGCGTAGCAATAATGAGAATGGTTCTCGATCGAGGGTCCGCCTCTGGATCGGCCCTCGCACACCCATGATCGGAGACGTACGGCAAGCTCTTCCGATCCGGAACGTGCTCTGGAGGCGCACGTAGTCCGACGGAGTCGATGGAGGCGTCCGACTGCGTTTCGTGTTGAGGTCGGTGGCGTGCGGTTCGGCGGGCTCCGTCGGGGAGATGTGGGATGCGCCCCCGAAGGGTCTGCAACCACTAGCCGTCTGCGTCATCCCCGACGGGCGTTGATCTCGCCGCCTCCCTTCCGGTGTATCCATCGAGGGACAGCTGTTCGGGAATGTCCCATCCGATCGGGATGGATCTCCCGTCGGTCGCACGGGCCGCAACGATCCGGGAGCCCGCCAGCTCGACCTCGTATATCGCTGCCCGCTCGGCGACGGCACTGACAGCGGCGACCAGTCTCGCCTCCCCCTCATGTTCGTACACGTGTACGAGACGGTGTGGGTCTCTCGCGTGCCGAGCGTCAACCAGCTCACCTCCGAGTGGTACGACGGCCTCATAGAGAGCCTCGGCCGTGGGTGCGAGACGGCGGGCGCTGTCGATCGGCGTTTCGATCAGGTACAGCGACAACTCAACGACCCCTGGGTTGGGTTCTCACGAGAGGGTTCAATTGGCCACGGTGCCATAGACGCACTACGCTACAGTATTGCTGACCAAATGGTGCCGATTGTTGGCAATCATCCCCCGGGTGGCATCCGGACCACCTGGATCGAGCAGTGACGTCGAAAGGACCCGACATGAGCAGCAAGACGTGGCGGATCGCCGGTTTGTGCTTCGACCATCCGCATCAGGAGGACCAACTTGCTGCGGCTCTGAAGCACCCTCGCGCCGAGGTTGTCGGCGTGTTCGACACCGATGTCTCCCGCATGCGGGAGGCCTGCGAGAGACTCTCGATCGGACTGGATCTCCAGTACTCCGACTACGAACAGTGCCTCGAGGCGACACAGCCAGACATCGTCATTCTGTGTCCGACGACCGCGGCACATGCCGATTGGACTGAGCGGGTGGCCCCGTACGGCGTTCACGTCCTCATGGAGAAGCCGTTCGCCAGCTCGCTCGAGGACGCCGACCGCATGGTGCGAGCCGTCGAGGCTCAAGGGATGAGGTTGGCGGTCAACTGGCCGATGGAGTGGTATAGGACGAACCAAACCACCAAGCGACTCCTCTCGGAAGGGGTCATCGGGGACATCCGGGAGCTGCACTTCTACGACGGGGGACGCGACGTCGAACTCGACGAGTCGCGCCGCCAGGGGGTCCCGACGACAAGTTGGTGGTATCGATCCGCCCACGGCGGAGGAGCGCTGCAAGACTATCTCGGATACGGGACCACCCTGGGCACCTGGTTCCTCGACGGTGGCCTCCCGGCCGAGGTCACAGCCCTGAGCTACACCCCCGGAGACCTCGAAGTCGACACCCATGCCGTCGCTGTTGCTCGCTACGGGTGGGGCCTGGCGACGTTCCAGCCGCGTTGGGACATGTTCGCCAACGCTTGGGATCACCCGACCCAGCCACCGTGTGGATTCGTGATCGGCGGAACACGCGGGACCATCACGGCGCCGGACCACAACGATCACATCGTTCTCCAGACGGTTGACAGCCCGAATCCAACCAGGGTTGCCGTCGACCGACAGGATCCGTCCAACACGGACTCCGTGGCCCACTTCATTCACTGCCTCGAAGAGGATCGTGAACTCGAAGGACCGGCGAGCCCGTCGTTGTCCAGACTCGGACAGGCGATCGTGGATGCTGCGGTGGTGAGCATCGCCGAAGGTCGTTCCGTCTCACCGACCTTGGAGCCCACGCAGCTTCGTTGAGCCCTCGGAAGTCACACTCGCCCGCATCGGCCTCAGCGGCTTGCTGAGGCGCGGGCGTGCCACTGTGGGGTGGGGCTAGTTCTGTCGGTCGGGAGCAGCCGATCGCATCCTGGGTTCAGAGCGCTTCGGTCGTTTCGGGGTCGAAGAAGTGGAGCTGATCCGCCTCGGCGTGAATCTGAACCGTACCGTTGGCCGACCGACTGGCTCCATAGCTCACGGCCTCGTGCCCGTGCAGCTTGGCGACGAAGGAGTCTGACAGTCGCTCGAGCCCTTCGTCGAGATCCGAGACTCTCTCGGAAGCAGCCACTGGGGCTCCTTGCTCATCGCGGAGAGTGAAGTAGAGAAGTCGCTCGGAGCCGATGTTCTCGTCGAGGTCGACAGTGGCCAACAGGGATGGCGCAGCATCACGCCCGGCTGGGGAAAGGTGCAGGTGCTCCGGGCGCATCCCGATGATGACTTCCCTGCCGACCATTGACGTCGCGCGCGGATGCCGTGCGATCGCTGCTGAGCCGACGTGGAGGCTCCGACCGCCGACACGCGCTGTGAGTCGGTCTTCATCGAGTTCCAGCGTTCCGTTCACAAGGTTCATGGGAGGTGAACCGATGAACTCCGCGACGAAGACGTTGGCCGGCCGCTGATAGAGGACCTCCGGCGAGTCGACCTGCTGGAGCACGCCGTCCTTGAGCACCGCAACGCGTTCTCCGAGTGTCAGAGCTTCGACCTGGTCATGGGTTACGTACAGCGTCGTGATCCTCAGATCTCGCTGAAGTCGGGCGATCTCTGCTCGCATGTCCACTCTGAGCTTCGCGTCGAGGTTGGACAGTGGTTCATCCATGAGGAACGCGCGTGGCTGTCGAACGATGGCCCTGCCCATGGCGACCCGTTGCCGCTGTCCTCCAGACAGCGTCTTCGGCTTCCTGTCGAGGACCTCGTCGAGGCCGAGTGTGGCGGCGGCGCGGCGCACGCGCTCGTCGATCGTTTCGCTGTCGAGGCGCCTGACCTTGAGTCCGTAGGACATGTTGTCGTAGACGGAAAGGTGCGGGTACAGGGCGTAGTTCTGGAAGACCATTGCGAGGTCTCGGTCCTGTGGGGGCACGTCGTTGACAAGCGTCGAGTCGATGAGTATCTCGCCGACCGTGGCTGCTTCGAGTCCCGCGACCATGCGCAGGATCGTGCTCTTGCCGCATCCCGACGGTCCCACGAGCACGAGGAACTCGCCGTCGTCGACTGCGAGATCAACGTTCTTCACGGCCTCGACGCCGTTCGAATAGGTGTGTCCGAGCCCTCGTAGATCGATCCTCGCCATCTCGTCTCCCTACGCGTTCTCAGTCGGGTCCGTACAGGAAGCCGCCGTCGGAGTCGATCCTCTGGCCGGTGATCCACTGGGATTCCGGCAGACAGAGGATCCTCACCGCTCGTGCTGCGTCCTCGGGCTGTCCTAGGCGTCCCTGCGGGAAGCGGTGGCTGTACAGCTCCACGGCTTCGGGCGGAAGCCATCCCGTGTCGGTGACGCCGGGATTGACCGAGTTGACGGTGATCCCCTTGGACCCCACATCTGCAGCGAGCGACCGCGAGAACGCCTCGACTGCGGCCTTCGTCGAGGAGTAGGCCAGCTCATCCGGCATCGGTCCGCGCGAGATCCCGGTGGTCATATTGACGATCCGGCCACCTGTCTGGCCTGCGAAGCGGCGTGCGAACTCGACGGCAAGCATGAAGGTTCCGCGGATGTTGACCCGGTAGTGGGCGTCAAGGATCTCAGGCGTGAGGACCTCATACCCGTCATTCGTCGAGTGGGTTGCGTTGTTGACAAGGATCGACACCGGCCCAAGAGCGTCCTCGGCGGCGTCCAGCACCTGTTCGGCGCTCTCTGGCTCGCTGATGTCGATTGCCTCGTGGGCACATCTGACACCCATGGCCGTGAGCTCAGCGGCGAGCTCATCCGCTTCGCTTGGGTCTCCGCCCCATGGCATCGTGCTGTCATACGGGGACCAGTGGACGAAGAACACGTCAGCGCCATGGGCGGCGAGTTCCTTACAGATCGCGTACCCGATACCGATCTTCCGACTGGCACCGGTGACGATCGCGACCTTGCCGCTGAGCGGCTGGTTCAGTGTCATCCTGACTCCTTGCTTGGTGCGTTGGGCAGCTTCTGGACTGGGTGATTGACGGGGCGGCCTGTGCGTGAGGATTCGATCGCAGCGAAGCAAAGGCGAAGGCCCGGTAGTACTGAGCGAGCGCTGTTGGTTGGCTCCCGGTCCTCTTCGATGGCGCATAGGAGTTCACCCATCGTTCCCAGGAAGCCTTCGACAAACCACGTGCCGTCGAGGTCGACGGCTTCGCGGCCTTCGGATGTCGAGACCAGCACACGTTGGTCCCCGTGCGAGTCTGCGGCGTTCTCGATCGACGCTTCGGTACCCGTGACGCGGTAGGCGGCTGTCGATCCGTGGCGGGCGCCGCACCGGAAGGCCAGTGCAACCTGGCATTCCGGATAGTCGATCGTGACGTGCGCCTGCAGTGGCGCCTCGATTCGCTGATTGGGTATCCGCCCGACCCTCGCATAGACGGACTCCGGTTCAGGTCCGTCGGGCCCGAACAATGACGCCACGAGGTCGAACCAGTGGATTCCGTCGTCGAGGAGGACAAGGTCGTGCGCTTGAGCCCATTGTGTCCCGATGGCAGCATCCTCCTGCCACCAATAGACGCTGAAGTCGGCTGAGGCAACGTCGCCAACCAAGCCGGCATCCACGGCAGCCAGTGCATAGCTGAACTGTGGTGACCACCTCGCGTTCTGGTTGACGGCGAGCTTCACGCCCATTTCGTCGGCCAGATCACACAACGCGACTCCGACGGAGAGGTCCTCGACGAAGGGTTTCTGACTCAGGACATGCCGTCTGGCCCGTAGCACGGTTCCGATGATGTCGGGTCGCACGTCCGTCTGGGTCGTGACATCCACGACCTCGCCGTCGAACCGCTCCAGCATCTGTCGGTAGTCGGTGAAGACTTCGGCCCCCGGGTAGTAGGCATCGCGGCACTCCTCAGCGGCCTGGTAGTGCACGTCGACGAGGGCCCCTACATCGAGGCCCGCGTGTCGGTACACCTCCAGGTGTGTGCGCGCGATGTTGCCGCATCCGATCACGGCGATGCGCGGCGAGTACGTGTCGGGTAGACGTGGTTGATATGGCAACTCGTGCAGGTTGTCTGCCATGTGGTTGGTCATCCTCTCGTGCGTTTCAACATTGCCGCTTCCACTCCCACAACGCCTAGCCCGCTGTCGAGCCTGTGGTCAGCCCGGACACGATCCGTCGCTGGAAGACCAGAACCACCACGATGATGGGCACCGTGATGACGATCGAAGCTGCAGCGATCGCGCCAGTTGGCACCTCGAGGACGTTCGTTCGTCCGGTGAACAGCGACAGAGCAACGGGCGCGGTCCTTCCAGCCGGTGTTGCGGTCAGCGTGACGGCAAGGAGGAACTCGTGCCAGAGGATCACGAACACGAGCAGTCCAGCGCTGGCGATGCCTGGGCCCGACAGGGGGAGGAACATGTCACGGAGGACCCGGGCTCGTGACGCACCATCGAGGTAGGCCGCTTCGAAGATCTCGGCGGGTATCTCACGGAAGAACGACGTCAGGATGAAGAGGACGAGCGGTACGACCAGTGCGACGTAAGGGATGATCAGACCGATTCGTGTGTCATAAAGGCCGACGTCCAGCCAGATTCGGAAGAGCGGAGTCACGATCGCGATGCCGGGGAACGTGATGACCGAGAGGGAGAGCAGGAGAATGGCGACCTTGCCTCTGAACTGGAGCCTTGCGAGGGCGTAGGCCCCGAGCGCCCCGAAGACGATGGCGATCAGCGTCGACACGGACACGACGATCCCCGAGTTGAGGAGGCCCCGCAAGAAGGTGCTGTTGCCGAACACCTCAACGAAGTTCGAGACCGTCGGTTGACGTGGCCAGAAGCCGGTCGAAGACAGGTCAGCTGGGGATTTGATGCTCGTGAGCACGAGCAGCCCCACCGGGGCCAAGCAGAACACGACGATCATGGCGACGACCAGCGACATCCCAATCCGACCGCCGACGCTGCGCTGCACAGCCATCTCGTCACCGAGCCTCGTCGCTCGAGGACAGCTCGCGGATGTTGCCTCCGACGATCCGGATGTAGATGAGCGACACGGCCATGATGAGGACGAAGACCATGACTGCCATCGCCGAGCCCGGTCCCGTCTGTCGCTCGGCGACGAGGATCTGTTGCGCCGTGAGCGCGATCGTTGACGTGCCCACCGCGCCACCGGTCATGACGAACGGAATGTCGAACATCGCCAACGCGTCCAGCGTGCGCAGGATGAGGACCAGAAGCAGGACTGGCTTCAGGAGAGGCAGCGTCATGTCTCTCAAGCGCTGCCAGCCGGTAGCTCCATCCATCGCAGCAGCTTCGTCGATGTGTTCCGGTATGACTTGAAGTCCAGCAAGCATCAGCAGGGCGACGAAGGGGGCAGCTCGCCACACGTCAGCGACGACGACTACGAGGTAGGCAGCGGCGGGTTCCGTGAGGAACACGATGTCGGCGCCGGGAAGGCGGAGGAAGGTGAGGACGTCGTTGACGAACCCGAGCACC